>NZ_JBNNTI010000011.1:0-97232 GCF_050278625.1 Viridibacillus sp. NPDC096237
CACGCCGCCAGCGTTCGTCCTGAGCCAGGATCAAACTCTCCATAAAAGTAGTTTGAAAGCTCATTAGCTTTGCTAGCGTATCATCCGAAGATGATGTCTATTTTTCGTTTTAACCCACCAACAAAGTTGATGTTTAAAACATTTATTGATTAACGTCTTGCATGTTCAGTTTTCAAGGTTCATTTTATCGTCGTTTCTTAGGCGACTTCAATATCTTATCATCATCTGTTTTCTTTGTCAAATACTTTTTTGAAAAAGTTTTTCGAGATGTTGTATTCATATTTTGTAGCACGTCTTAACGACATTTAATACTATACAACATCATATTTTAAAAATCAATAGTTTTTTCGAAATAACTTTATTATCTTTTTTCATCTATTACAAACAGCATAATACGAGCTATTATAATCACTCCCCCTATTACTTGAGTAAGCATTAGTTTTTCATCAAATATAATGCAGGCTAGAATACCGCTCCGATAGGTTCAAATAGAATCGCTATTGAAAGTCTATTTGTGCTCACCCATTTTAAGGACCAGTTGAAAAGATTATGTCCTAACAAATTAGGTACCACAGCTAATAATACAAACCAAAACCAATCAATTGCCGGATACGGACCAAAAGATTCCCTTTTATAAGAAAGATGAAAATAAAGTAATCGTACTAGCCGAATAGACAATCATTGTATAAGTCATTAAAGATAGTCTTTGTCGGATATCTTGTCCGAATAATAAATACCCGGTCACTAACGCACAAGCAACAAGCGCAAGCATATCACCAAAAAAAGCTGAACCACTTACCTTTAAATCCCCCAACTAATTAGTACGCAACCCATTATTACAATAAAACCAAATAACAGCGTTTTTTTAAAGCATTTTTTTCTTTAAAGAAGAAGTGCGTTTCGGCAAAAGCAAAGATAGGTTGTAAGGCAACAAGAACTGTCGAACTTGCTACCGAGATGTAACGTAATAATTCAAACCATAGAATAAAATGAAACGTAAAAAAAATACCGCAATAATTGAATATAGCCAATCTCTTCTTTTTAATTGGCATATTTCATAAAGAATAATGGAGACATAAATAAAACAAAGAAAAGCATTCGCTAAAAAGCTATGAACCAGAATTCGCATCAGCTACATGCTTAACTAAAATAGAAGAAGGCGAAACAGAAATGACACCTATGATAATCGGGATGTACGGATGGATAATTGGTTTTTCCAATAAGTCCACTCCTATAAAAAGTAAATTTTTCCACCTACATAGTGTACAATACGAATACTAGATGTGCCTCATTTTGATACGAGTGGTTGCTACGGGTAATATAAAAACTAAATTAGAGACTAAATTAGAGGAGGATTCTTAAATGGATTTTTTATTGGAGAATAATGTAACCCATGAAATGTTTATCAAGTTGATTGTTGCTGCAACGTTAAGTTTAGTGATCGGGATTGAAAGAGAGTTGAAGAGAAAACCCGTTGGACTTAAAACGAGCTTAGTAATTGCTACATTTAGTTGTTTACTAACAATCATTTCGATGGAATCTGTTTATAACGCTAAACCCGTACCGGGCATAAATGTCACAATGGATCCACTTCGCTTAGCCGCACAAATAGTTAGTGGAATTGGTTTTTTGGGTGCTGGAGTCATTTTGCGTAGAGGTAATGACAATATTAGCGGCTTAACAACTGCAGCTATGATTTGGGGGGCAGCAGGAATTGGTATCGCTGTTGGAGCTGGATTTTATGGGCAAGCTATTATCGCAGTAGTTATTATTATGATTGGCGTAGAAATCCTTGCTCCTATTTTTATGAAGTTCGGGCCAAAGCGTCTTCGTATGCGTGAAGTATCATTGAAAATATGCGTAAAAAATATACAAGATATCAATGATATATTACTATTTTTACAGAAGAATGATATGGACGTAGATAATATGCGTATTAAAGATATTCGTCTAGAGAATAATGAATTTAGGCATGAAGTTGATTTACGTTTTTCATCTCTTCCAAAAAAAGATACTATTTCATTATATAACAGCATTCACGAACAACCTTATATAGAAGAAATAGAAATAGAAATCCTGTCTTAGAGGAGGAATTTTATGGGTAATACTTGGAGTTTATTAAAGAAAGGAAATAAACCTTCGCTATTAGCGGCAATAGTCAATTTGTTTTTAGGCGTATTAAAAGGAGTAGCTTTCTTCTTTACCGGAAACGTTGCAATGTTCGCAGAAATGATGCATTCGTTAGGTGACTCCGCCAACCAATTCTTTGTATTTATCGGCTCTGCTTTATCTAAAAAAGCACCCACTCGACAATTCCCAACAGGCTTTGGTCGCGTTGTTAACTTAGTGTGTTTAGGAGCCGTTATTATAGTAGGAATATTATCTTATGAAACGATAAAAGAAGGTTGGCATCAAATTACACATCCAACTACTTCAAACGGGATGTGGATCAGTTTAAGCGTTTTGGCAATCGGTATTGTATTAGAAGGTATTGTATTAATGAAAGCTGCAAAGGAAATCCTCCATGATTCAAATGAGACAGCTACTATTTTTTCAGCCCTGCCGAAAGCCTTCGCCAATTTAAAAAGAGCGAAACCTGCAACAAAACTTGTCTTTATGGAAGATTTAGTTGCAACATTAGGTGGCATTTTAGCTTTTATAGCTGTAGTATTCGCACATTTCACTGGATTCTTACAAGTAGAAGGTATTGCTTCAATTCTAATTGGTCTTATGATGTTCTACGTTGTCGGTGTTGTATTCTTAGAAAATGCGCGTGGGGTTATTGGCGAAACGGATGAAGAAATGTTAAACCACATCGCCCATTTATTATGGGATGATAAAAATGTTCGAGATATCCAAAAGTTAGAAGTAGTAAAGGAAGGCGAGTTTTTACACGTAGAATGTCTTGCTGAGATTGACCCTACTCTCACTTTTGCTGAGGTGGATGATATTCGTGATTATTTGATGAAGATTTTATTATCTCAAAGCAAAGTTTCAAAAGTAACAATTGCCTTTGATGAAGATGATGGTATTACAAATTGGAACCACATTGATAATCACCCTGATATACTGAAGTAAACGAAAAGATTGGGACGTATTGTTGCCTGCACGTCAATAACATACTTCCCTTTGCTTCTCTTTTATACTTAACCCATCGAAAAGAGTGTTAAAAATGCAAAATACAATTCTAATTAGCGATATACACGGTGAACTTAAGAAGTTCCAAGACCTTTTAACTCTTGCGAATTATTCGTCAGATGAAGATCGATTAGTTTTACTTGGCGACTATATTGATCGAGGACCTGATTCTGCTGGTGTATTAGATTTAGTCATGAAATTACAGCGAAATGGTGCGATTGTTTTAATTGGCAATCACGAAAGTTTAATGGAAAAAGCATTTACTGAACAAACAGAATACGCATGGAAGCATTGGACAGAACGATGTGGAGGGAAAGAAACCTTACTTAGTTATGGCTTTTTTGAAGAAGAGATAAAAGGCATCAGTGAAGGTGAACATTTCATTGTTCCACAATTACAATCTGCCAAGCTTGATGAGCATTTGGCATTCATAAAAAATTTACATACTTATATAGAAGATGAAGATTATATATTTGTACATGCAGGTATTGACCCTAATATCCCTGTAAATGAAACTGAAAAAGAAACACTTATTTGGATTCGCGAAGAATTTCATAACGGATATACTGGCAAAAAAACAATAGTATTTGGACATACACCTACCTCTAATTTACATCAAAATGAAAATAATCATAATGTTTATTTTGGTCAAAATAATATCATCGGAATTGATGGAGGCGCAGTTTATGGCGGTCAATTAAATTGCCTAGAATTACCTAGTAAGAGCATTTGCTTTATTAAATAAAAACTCGTATGATTTTCAACATCACAACACACTCTAGCTGTAGGAGGAGGTGTTATGATGAGCGTTTTACAAAGAACGGCCTTATTTTTCACTATTATCGGTGCTTTAAATTGGGGTGTAATGGGCTTATTTCAATTTGATGTTGTCGCAAGTCTTTTTGGTGGACAAGCTAGTATTGTCTCTAGAATCGTCTATACTATCGTTGGAATTGCAGGACTTGTGAATTTAGGATTAATCTTCAAACCATCAGTAGAAATAGAGCGTTCTGAACCTCAAGTTGCTCGTACTATGTGATGATTAGTATACACAAAAAACCCCAAGAACATTAACATGCTCTTGGGGTTTACTTCTTAAGTCAACTATTATACCCAACCTCTGAAACGAGAAGCCTCAGCTGTTTTACGTACACCTACCATATAAGCTGCTAAACGCATATCGATACCACGCGTTGTTGCAACTGTATAGACATTATCAAATGCCTCAACCATTTTTTTAAGAAGTTTTTCATTCACTTCTTCTTCTGACCAGTAGTAGCCTTGGTTGTTTTGAACCCATTCAAAGTAAGAAACTGTAACACCGCCAGCACTTGCAAGTACGTCTGGTACTAGTAAAATGCCACGGTCATTTAAAATTTTAGTTGCTTCCGAAGTTGTCGGGCCATTTGCTGCTTCTACTACAATACTTGCACGTATATCATGTGCATTGTCCGAAGTGATTTGATTTTCAATCGCAGCAGGGACTAAAATATCACAATCTAGTTCAAGTAGTTCTTTATTTGAAATTGTATTTTCAAAAAGAGTTGTAACAGTACCAAAACTGTCACGACGATCTAATAAATAATCAATATCCAGACCTTCAGGGTCATGCAAAGCTCCTTGAGCATCAGAAATACCAATAACTTTAGCACCTAAATCACTCATAAATTTAGCTAGGAAACTACCTGCGTTACCAAAACCTTGGATAACAACACGTGCACCTTTAATATCAATGTTACGACGTTTAGCTGCTTCTTCAATCACAATTGTAACACCTTGCGCAGTTGCGCGGTCACGACCTTGTGAACCACCTAAAACAATAGGTTTACCTGTGATGAAACCTGGAGAGTTGAATTCATCAATACGACTGTATTCATCCATCATCCATGCCATGATTTGCGAGTTTGTGAAAACGTCTGGAGCAGGAATATCTTTTGTCGGTCCAACGAATTGACTAATAGCACGAACATAGCCACGGCTTAGTCTTTCAATTTCCCCCATAGACATTTGACGTGGGTCACAGATGATACCACCTTTACCACCGCCATAAGGTAAATCAACAATACCTGCTTTTAAAGTCATCCACATTGAAAGCGCTTTAACTTCATCTTCAGAAACTTGTGGATGGAAGCGCACTCCACCTTTTGTAGGACCTACTGCATCGTTATGTTGTGCACGGTAGCCTGTGAATACTTTCACTTTGCCATCATCCATTTTAATAGGTATACGTACTTCTAACATGCGTAATGGTTCTTTTAAAAGTTCATACATTCCTTCATCGTAGCCTAGCTTGTGAAGAGCTTCGTGAATAACCGCCTGTGTTGATGTAAACAGGTTAAGATTTTCTGCCATTTGATTTTCTCGCCTCTTTATTCATAATGTTTTTTATACTGTATATCGCAAACATTGTAACACAGTTCAAGTGATTGTGGGATATATTTCAGCTATTTTGTAAAGACTTTTTTTATTTTCTCAATTGCCCAATCTAATTCTGCTTTAGAAATAATTAGAGGTGGTGCAAAACGAATCACTGTATCATGTGTCTCTTTGCATAATAAACCTAGTGTCATCAACTTCTCACAGTATGGACGTGCTAATTCATTTAACTCCATTCCAATGAATAAACCACGACCTCTCACTTCTTTTATCGCATCATTATCAATTTTCTCCAGCTCATCCATGAAATAATTTCCTAGCTCTAAAGAACGATCAGCAAGCTTTTCTTCTTTTAATACGTTTAATGCTGCAATCGAAACAGCACAAGCAATTGGATTACCACCAAAAGTAGAGCCGTGTGAGCCTGGGTTATAGACACCTAAAATCTCTTTACTTGCGACAACACATGAAATCGGGAAAACTCCCCCACCTAGTGCTTTACCTAAAATGTACATATCTGGATTTACATCTTCCCATTCACATGCGAACATTTTCCCTGTACGCGCTAAGCCAGCTTGAATTTCATCTGCAATAAATAATACGTTATTTTCACGACACAACTCACGTGCAGCTTTTAAGTAACCTGCTGGCGGAATAACAATACCCGCTTCTCCTTGAATCGGTTCAACTAAAAATGCAGCAGTATTTGGAGTAATCGCAGCCTTTAAAGCTTCTAAATCGCCGTAATCTACTAATTTAATACCAGGAAGCATTGGTCCGAAGCCTCTTTTATACTCTGCTTCTGAAGATAGAGATACTGCCGTCATTGTACGGCCATGGAAGTTCCCATTGCATGCGATGATTTCTGCTTGACCCTCTGCTACTCCTTTTACATCATAAGCCCAACGTCTTGCTGCTTTAAATGCAGTCTCTACCGCTTCTGCACCAGTATTCATTGGCAATGCCATTTCTTTTCCCGTTACTTCACAAACTAACTCATACCATGGTCCAAGCTGATCACTATGGAAAGCACGAGACGTTAATGTCACACGATCAGCTTGATCTTTTAAAGCTTGAATAATTTTCGGATGGCGATGTCCTTGGTTTACAGCTGAATAAGCTGACAGCATATCCATAAATTTATTTCCTTCTGGATCCTTTACCCATACGCCTTCTGCTTCTGAAATAACGATTGGTAGTGGCAAATAGTTTGGTGCACCAAATGTTTCTGTTTGCTTAATAATCTCATGTGTCTTTGTCATTATATTTCCCCCTTTAATGTAACCTAGGCTTTCTAACGTCCATTATCCTCTTTCTATAAGGCAGACATTTTATAATATAGTCCGCCTTTTTTATCTTTCTATCTAAATCAATTCGGTACAGATTGATTAAAGAGTCTCAGAAGTTGTTTTTGCTTGCATATGCAATTGTAAGTAATCCGGTCCGCCTGCTTTAGAATCTGTCCCAGACATATTGAAACCTCCGAACGGTTGGTAACCTACGATTGCTCCTGTACAACCACGGTTAAAGTATAAATTTCCTACATGGAAATCTTCACGTGCTTTTTCTTGATGCATACGATTCTTTGTAATGACTGCACCTGTTAAGCCATATTCAGTATTATTTGCAATCGCTAATGCTTCATCGAAGTCTTTTGCTTTTGCAATAGCTACTACTGGTCCAAAGATTTCTTCCTTCATCACACGCGCTTCTGGTGTCACATCAGCGATTACTGTTGGATTAACGAAGTAGCCTTTTGAGTCATCTGCTGTGCCTCCAGCAACAATACGACCTTCTTCTTTACCAATTTCAATGTAGCCAGTAATTTTTTTGAATGCAGCAGCATCGATTACTGGCCCAGTGTAGTTTGATAAATCTGTTGGGTCTCCAACTGATAATCGTTTTGTCAATTCTTCAACACGAACTAACACTTCGTCGTATACATCTTCTACGATTACTGCTCTTGAGCATGCTGAACATTTTTGACCACTAAAGCCAAATGCTGATTTTACGATTGATTGTGCAGCTAGTTCTAAATCTGCTTCTTTATCAACTACTATAGTATCTTTACCGCCCATTTCAGCGATTACACGTTTTAGCCAAATTTGACCTTCATTTAATTTTGAAGCACGTTCGTTAATGCGTAAACCCACATCACGAGAACCAGTGAAGCTAATGAAGCGTGTTTTCGGATGATCTACTAAATAGTCTCCTACTTCTGCCCCTGATCCTGGAATGTAGTTAACAACACCTGCAGGTAATCCAGCTTCTTCAAGAATTTCTACGAATTTATAAGCAACTACTGGAGTCGTAGAAGCTGGTTTTAATAGTACTGTGTTCCCTGTTACTACGGCAGCCACTGTTGTACCTGCCATAATTGCAAATGGGAAGTTCCAAGGTGAAATGACTACTCCTACCCCTAACGGAATATAATCATAACGGTTAAATTCACCTGGTCGACTTTCAACTGGCTGACCGTCTTTTAGTCGTAACATTTGTCGACCATAATATTCTAAGAAGTCAATTGCTTCTGCTGTATCTGCATCTGCCTCATTCCAAGGCTTACCTGCTTCTTTCGTTAATAGTGCTGAAATCTCATGCTTTCGACGGCGAATAATTGCTGCTGCTTTGAATAAAACATCAGCACGGATTTCAGGTTTTACTTTCTTCCATGTATGAAAAGCTTCATCTGCTACTTGCATTGCTTTTTCAGCTAATTCTTTGTTAGCCTTTGAAACTGCGCCGATGACTTCTTCTTTATTTGCTGGATTATATGAAACGATTTGATCATTCGTTGTAGTACGTTCTCCACCGATGATTAACGGATATTCTTCCCCAAGATATCCTTCCACTTTTTTCAAAGCCTCTGAATACGCTATGTTGTTCTCTTCTTTAGAGAAATCTGTAAATGGTTCATGTTTGTACGGAATCATTTGTAATCCTCCTTTGTGATGTAGGCGCAAAAAATATTTGCATTTAGTTTTTGTTTACACTTATAATAATGCAAAAGATTGTTGCGTTTTTCAAGCAAAAAATATTTTAAATTATAAAAAAATTTCAAGGTGATAACATATGAAACCAATTGACAACGATTTAACGCCCTTTTACCGCCATGCAACAGAACACGCTTCTGTTGGCATTCATGCAGTTAATGCCCAAGGGCAAACGATTATTTATAACGAAAAAATGAAAGACATTGAGGGCCTGAACTTAAAAGAGGTTCAAGATCGGTCTATTTTAGAGCTCTTTCAATTTGAGCAAGAAGAAAGTACATTACTTCATGTACTTCAAACTGGCGAAAAAGTACTTAATGTCAAACAAACTTATTGGAACCATAATGGTCAAGAAATAACGACTATTAATGATACATTTCCTGTCTTTGAAAATGATGCATTGATTGGTGCTATCGAGTTTGCTCGTGATATTACTACACTTGAAAAGCTCGTTTACCAACCATTAAGACGTTACGGAGAACCCATTACGTTTGCGACTATTACCGCTGTTTCTCCGCCTATGAAATCAGTTATTCAAACAGCTGAAAAAGCTGCAACAGCAAGACTCCCAGTACTATTAATCGGTGAATCTGGAACTGGTAAGGATTTAATCGCAGAAGGCATTCATCATAACCTGGATCCTATTAATCAACACTTCATCACTATTTTTTGTCAGCGTTCAGATTCAGCCATTTTAGAAAAACTATATGAAAGTACAAATTCACTTCAAAATTGCACGATATTCTGTGAACGTATTGAATTTTTATCTTTAGCATTACAGGAAAAGTTATTACAGTTATTAGAAGAAAACCATATGAAAAATCATATGTTTATCGCTAGTATCGGTGGTGATCCTATAGATTTAATTGCCTCAGGACAACTGTTAAAAGAACTCTATTATTTTTTCGCAGCCGTCACGATTAATGTGCCACCATTACATTCAAGAAGGGAAGATATTAAGCCATTTATAGAGAATTCCCTGAAACGTCATCGCCAACGTTTCGGCTCTAATATTCAAGGCTTGTCTAATGAGGTAAATGAACTTTTCCACCTCTATGATTGGCCGGGGAATTTAAAGGAATTAGAGATTTTGCTTGAGGAAATTGTCTCAATGGTAACGACAGAAGAATTGATTACATTTGAAATGCTACCGCTTCACTTTAAATGGAAAGTGCAAGCATTGCGTGACTCTTCTCACGATGCCTCGTATTTTGTCGTACAAAATACGAAGGAACTACTACCACTTGATGAGTATTTACGTGAGGCGGAAGAATATTATTTGCAAAAAGCATTGAATATGTATGAGGGAAATATTACAAAAACAGCTAATGCCCTCGGAATGAGTAGACAAAATTTACAATACCGTATTAGAAAAATGAAGAAATAAAAAAAGAGTTCACATTCATGTGAACT
This sequence comes from Viridibacillus sp. NPDC096237, assembly GCF_050278625.1. NCBI lineage: Bacteria > Bacillati > Bacillota > Bacilli > Caryophanales > Caryophanaceae > Viridibacillus > Viridibacillus sp. NPDC096237. Next base: position 9,921 of record NZ_JBNNTI010000011.1, read on the forward strand.
CTTCAGACTGTAGACAAACTAGAGAAAATTCGAGTTTGTCTACGGTCTTTTTGATTTTAAAATAGATAATTCCGTTGATTTCCGCTACGGCGGGCGCTAAATCGCTTCGTCGCTACGCTCCTGCAGGGTCTTGGACTGTCCCGCTTTTCCCGCAGGAGTCGCCACCTCCGCTCCAATCAACTACACATATAATAAAAACAAATCTTCTGAGGTAACGGAAAATGATGGCGAGGAAAAATTATCCTGAAAAATTCAAATTGAAATGATGCTTTAAATCAACTAGTACCTCAAGAACATCTTGAGAGAAAAATTGAGGGTGCGCTGGATAACTTTAAGAGGTGGTCTTAAAAAGTTGTCCATGCAGGCGTTGCTTACTTTTTACTCTATAAATTTAAAGAAACTAGCCAATTAGACTTAGCAAACTCAGGATATGACCATTATGTATGCCTTTTGTCGACAAACTAAAGAGAGTTCACATTTAAGTGAACTCTCTTTTCAATTAACCTTTTATACCTGATTGGTCTATCCAATCTTGTAACTTTTCTTTTAATGAATTGAAACCAACTGCATCTTTTTCGTCAACACGCGCTTGTAAAGATTTTCTTGGTGCATTTTCTTTGCGTTTCATTGGTGGGCGTTCCTGCAGTGCACGAATAGATAAGCTGATTTTACTTGCATGTTCATCGATTTCAAGTACCTTTACTTGTACTTCCTGTCCAACCGATAAAAGATCTGCAATGTTTTTTACGAAGCCGTACGTAATTTCAGAAATATGCACAAGTCCTTGGGTATTTTCATCTAAAGCGACGAATGCACCATAGGGCTGTATTCCTGTTACCTTACCTGTTAACACATCTCCTACTACATATTTGTCTGCCATAAGCCCTTCCTACCTTCTGTAGCTATATATACACTATATTCATGTTAAATTATAACATAGTGGTATAGTACGGGCAAAAAATCACTTTGTTGGATTTAATGGTATACGCCATCCATTTTCTTCCTTCACCAATTGAAGGTCCAGTGTCTTTTCTCCATGTCTCTCTTTTCCTGACTGGAAAGTCCAAGTTACTAAACCTACTTTTCCATCTTCATAATCTGTTTCTGTATCTTGTATAAATAATACGCTTTTAAATTCTTCACTTAGTTTCTTTTTAGTTATAGTAGATTCCATTAGATTTTTACTCTGCCAGATTTGGTCTTTGACTAACTGTTTATTTAGTTGCCCATACGCCTCATTTTTTGCTAGTAATTCGTAAAACGATTCAAAATCATCCATTTGGATTGTATAAAAGTATAATCCTGCAATTTCAATTGCCTTTGCATTTTTTAAGATGGCTTGCTCGTGTTTCTTGGTAAAAAGACGATACAAATCTTGAACACGATTTTCAAATTCTACTGTGATATCTGTCGGCATTTCAAAATATGAACCGTCAAATTCTGGGCTATCAGTTTCTAGATTAATTTGATCTAAATAAAGCGCGTTATTTAAAGCTGATTCAACATCAGAAAAATCGAGATACTCCCATCTTGTAGAAGAGGTCCAATTCGATGCTTCAAATTCCTTAACGATGGGGTATAGATAAGATTTCGATGGCGTAGTGTACGGTCCATTCTTCAATAATATATCCCAAGCTTTACGATACACATCTTTTACTTTCCCGTTAGCGTCAAATACCGGCAATTGGTCTGAGCCTTTTATTAAATAGTAAGCCATATTGGTGTAGTAACCTTTATATACATCTAATAATCCTGTTTCTTCATCCTTGTAATTCATTGTGTTTTCAAATTTGACTAATATTTTTGCTGTTTCTTCTGGAGGAAACGCTAATGATCCACCTACAGTATAAGGTTCTCCATTCATCATCTCTAAATAGCCAAGCATTCTTTTTGGTATTACATTCTCTAATTGATAAATTACTGGCTTAGTATCGAAGCCAAATGTCAAGTCCGATTCAACTGATTTCAGGACTATATTTTGTTCCTCTGCCATTTGTAAGGCTTTCTGAAAATCTTCAGGTAATTGCTCTTTTTTTGCTAATATACCTTGAACATCTATTGCTCCACCTTTTTGCAAAGCTTTTAACTCATCATTATATTCGACTAGTAAGCTATTTAAATGCTCTTTTAATACAATCATTTTCGAGCGATAATTTTGCAGGCTTTCCGCAACAATATCTGAGGATTCTTCTTTAGATTGTTTAATTAGCGTTGAGATAAGATAAGTTGGAGGCATTATCTCTCTAATTAGTTGCTCGTATGCAAACTGTGAATACGTATTACCTATAGTTATCTCTGAGTATTTATTCTCCGCTTTATAAAATCTAAATTGGGCATCAGCTAATTGTACGAATCCCAATTCTTTAAAACTCTTTTCTGTCATATGCAACGATTCACGTGATTGCTCCCTATACTTTGGATACTCCTTTATTAACTCCTTTATTAACTCCTTATAACTGTCCTCAACTGGGTCTGTTTGTGGTGTTGGTGTTGGTATTTGTCCTTGTTTTAATTGATAATCATTACCGTAGAGCATAATTAGACTGATTATCCCGATGACAAAAAGACTTGCTACTCCAACAAGCCAAATTGGTAAGTTTCTTGACTTACTATATGCAGGTTTTTCTATTATCACGTTTTGTTGCTCTATCTTGATTTGTTCCAAAACTTCTTGTTGTTGAAATTTTGATGGCACCTTGTCATACGATTTTTTCAGTAACTTCATTCGGTCTTCGAATTTTTTATCGTCCACTTTTGACACCCCCGTTCTTTGATAGCACTTTTTTAAGTTGCTCTTTAGCACGTAGAAGCCGTGTTTTGACTGTTGATAACGGTGTATTTAATACTTCTGCAATTTGTTCGTATGTTAGTTCATGAAAATAATAGAGCACAATGGGATGGCGATATTTCTCAGCAAGTTGTAAGATAGCTTGATGTAGTTCCTGGTCCTCTTCAAAGACTAAAATTTGTTCTTCAGCTGAAGGTGTGTATGTATGGTTCGAACTATTTAGTGTAAATTTCTGTTCCTTCGCCACTTCTCGTGATTCCTTACGATAATAGTCTCGTGTCGCATTTAAGGTGATTTTATATAGCCAAGTTGTGAATTTCTCATGATTAAATTGGTGTAAAAAGCGATATAGCTTTATAAATACTTCTTGGGTGACATCTGGTATGTCGTGTGTATGAACACCACACTGAAAAGCAAACTTTTCAACAGTTCGATGATGTAATTGTATAAGTATGCTATATGACACCAAATCACCACTTTGAGCTTTGGTGATTAGTTCCTTTTCTGTCATTATTCCCCCTCACTCTCTGTTGTTCTGTATGTGATACGACCGAATTTTCAATTTTGTTTCACAAAAATTCTATACTTTTTCTAATTGACTGATGTAGAATAGAACAATCCTTACTAAAAGGAGGACATAAAAAGTGTCAAACAGGGATCAATTTGCGTCAAAGATAGGATTTATTTTAGCGGCAGCTGGTAGCGCTATCGGTTTAGGAGCTATTTGGAAGTTTCCGTATATGGCTGGTACTAATGGCGGTAGTGTCTTTATATTGCTATTTATATTATGTACATTGATTATTGGCCTGCCTATATTAGTGGCTGAGTTTATGATTGGACGACGTGGTCAAACGGATGCTGTTTCCTCATTTAAAAAACAAGCTCCAGGTACACGTTGGTTTTTAACGGGTTGGGCAGGTTTTATATTTTCTGCTATCATCTTATCCTTCTACAGTGTTGTTGGAGGATGGATATTAAGTTATATTATCCGTGCAATTTCTTTTGAATTATCTGGTGGTGGAGAAGATTATTATGCTGAGCTATTTGGCTCTATTACATCTAATCCCTGGGAAGTTGTCATTGCCCAAGGCGTATTCTTATTCCTAACAGTCTGGATTGTTCAAGGTGGCGTGAAAAACGGGATTGAAAAAGCAAGCAAATGGATGATGCCATTACTATTCATCTTCTTTATCGTATTAGTTGTCCGTTCTTTAACATTGGACGGTGCTATTGAGGGCATTAAATTTATGTTCGTACCTGACTGGTCCTATTTCACTGGTAAAACATTATTGATGGCTTTAGGACAAGCATTCTTCTCATTAAGTGTTGGGGTTGCGGCTATGCTTACCTATGCTTCTTACTTATCAAAAGGAACTAAAATAGGTAGCTCTGCAATGAATGTTGCTTGGATGAATATTGGTATTTCACTATTAGCAGGCTTAGTAATCTTCCCTGCCGTGTTTGCATTAGGTTACTCACCTGATCAAGGACCAGGCCTTGTCTTTATCATTATTCCTGCTGTATTTCAGCAAATTCCTTTTGGATCAGTGTTTATGATTATTTTCTTTATCTTACTATTATTCGCCACAGTGACATCTGCAATTGCTATGTTAGAAATTGTTGTAGCAACTGCGATGGGTTCAAAATATGATAAACGTAAGCAATATTCATGGTTATGCGGCTTGGGGATTTTCATCGTGGGCATTCCTAGTGCGTTATCTTTTGGTGTATTGTCCGATATTAAAATTTTCGGTCTATCGATTTTCGATTCAGCTGATTTCCTTACGAATAATATTGGTATGCCAATTGGAGCGTTACTTGTTGCAATTTTCGCAGGTTATAAAATTTCGAAAGCAGACGCTGCTGCTGAATTGAATACAAAAGATTGGATATTCAAAACTTGGCGTATACTCGTTCGCTTCGTCGCTCCAATTGCTATTATTATTGTCTTTATCCAAAGCGTATTCTTTAGATAAACGTCATTTTTTTGTCACTTACGATAGAATTCCTTCGCTCAAGCCGTGTTATAATTTTATTACAATTATTGTAGACGATTTGAAAGGAGTGCTTTATTTATTATGATGAATCAAGATTTTCATACTCAACTTCGCCAACTTCGTGGTGAACGTAATATTTCACTCGAGGAATTATCTTTACAAGTTCGTGTTAGTGCAGAGAAACTAGGGCGCTATGAATCTGGAGAAGATGTCCCTTCAATTGAGACAATTTTCAAACTTTCAAATGCATTGGAAGTACCGTTATCTAACTTAACGGACGGTTTACAATTTCATTAAGTAAAAAAGCCTTATTGCTCGATTTTCATCGATCAATAAGGCTTTTTGGTTTTATACGATGCATTTTGCTTCGAATTTTACGGCCAATAACTTATAAGAAATTTCGATACATTTTTCGATAGGAATCCATCTTTCGAATGATTGCTCATAAATTTCTTGAATTTTCTTACCTAGTACAGTTGGATCATCGATATGCTGTAATTCCGCTACGACATCGGCTGCTTCCGTATCATAAGTGAAATCACCCATTTTAAACGGGTCCCACTCTTCAAGGATGTGGACAGCCTTTTTATTCATTGCAATATTCTCCATATTTTTTCACCTAATTACTTTTCATCTTTAAAGGTTATGATAACATAGAAATAAAAAAAGGAAAGAGGGATATGCTTGAATAGATTTGATCAAAAGATTAATAGGCGAAATACAAACTCATTAAAATGGGATATGATGGAGACAATTTACCAAATTGAAGATGCTTCAACTATTCTACCAATGTGGGTTGCAGATATGGATTTCGCTGCTCCTGAAGTTGTAATTAAAGCAATTCGTGAGCGTTTGGAAAACCCCGTACTAGGTTATGCAGTCGCAGATGATTCTACAACAGCGACGTTCGTCAATTGGGTTGCAAAACGACATAATTGGACAATTGAAAAAGATTGGGTGCTCTATCATAGTGGTGTTGTCCCTGCTATTGGATCAATTATTGAAACTTATACAAAACCCAAAGACAAGATTTTAATCACACCTCCTGTTTATCCTCCATTTACTAATGTCCCTATTGCGTTAAAACGTGAAATGGAAGAGTGTTTAATGATAGAGAAAGATGGTCATTATTCATTAGATTTTGAAGCCTTCGAAAAAAGTGCAGCAAAAGACAATGTAAAGTTATTCATTTTATGTAACCCACATAATCCGGGAGGGATCGTCTGGAGTGAAAATGACCTAAGAGAAATGCTTAGAATATGCGCTAAATACGATGTACTCATTTTGTCAGACGAAATTCACGCTGATTTAATACTGGATGGACATAAGCATATTCCTCTCGCAAAAATTGCTGGTGAAGAAGCTGCTCGTGTCATTACTTGTATGGCACCAACGAAAACATTCAACTTAGCTGGTGTACAAGTTGCTATGATGATTGTTTCTGACGATGCTATGCGTAATAAACTTGCTCAAAACGCTTTTTCTCATGGTCAAATGGGACCTAATATCTTTGCCATTGATGCTATGAAAGCCGTATATACTGAAGGTGAAGAATGGTTAACTGACTTATTGGATTATATTTCAGGTAATATGGACCTTGTTCTTGAGCAGATTCCAGTTGCTGTTCCTGGCATTAAAATCGCAAAACCTCAAGGTACATACTTGTTATGGATTGATTATCGTGAAACGGGGTTAGAAGAAGAAGAGGTAATGGAACGATTATTACATACAGGTAAACTTGCTTTGGATCCAGGCTCTAAATACGGAGATTCAGGTCGAGGATTCCTTCGTATGAATGTAGCTTGTTCAAGAGCTACACTACAAGATGGTATTAAAAGATTTATAAAATCATTTAAGTAGATAAAGAAAAACCAGTCGAAACTAATTCGACTGGTTTTGTTTTGCTTCTTTTTGACGATGTTGAAGAATTTCTTCTTCTAGCATTTTTGTTTTAAGCTCTTGTTTTTTTGCCATTTTCTTTACTGCGTAAAAAACAGCTATACATAGAACTAAAATAATTGCAAATTCGATTGCTGCTGGAAGATACTCCGATTTGTCTTCAGGAAAATAGAGAAACTCATTTAATACCCAAGTTTTCATCTGAGAACACTCCAATTATTATTTTTGAAGAACTTCAATTGATTGAATTGAAATATCTTCAAGTGGTTTGTCACGCATATCTTTTTCTACATCAGCCATTTTGTCAACGATGTCCATACCTTCTACAACTTGACCAAATACAGTATGTTTGTGATCTAACCAAGGTGTACCGCCATTTTCTGTATACGCAGCGATAATTTCTTCTGGATATCCAGCATCTTTCATTTGTCCGATCATGTTAGCAGGAACTGATGGCATTTGAACGATGAAGAATTGGCTTCCGTTTGTACCCGGACCAGCATTAGCCATTGATAAAGCACCACGAATATTGAATAAGTCATTTGAGAATTCATCTTCAAAAGTTGAACCATAAATGCTTTCTCCGCCCATACCTGTACCAGTTGGGTCTCCACCTTGAATCATGAAATCTTTAATAATACGGTGGAAAATGATGCCGTCATAATAACCATTTTCAGCGTGAGTTAGAAAGTTTTGAACCGTTTTAGGTGCATGCTCTGGGAATAATTTAATCTTGATTGATCCTAGAGTAGTTTTCATTTCTACTAATGCTTCGTTAGCTTGTACTTCAGTTGTTAATTGTGGATACATAATATACTCTCCTTTAAAATCGTGAATGTTTAGTTACCCGTGTTATGGGGAAAATGATAGTAATTTGCAAAGTAGGTTTACCCCACCAACGCAACCTTAGTAGTTTCAACATGTTGAGGTTGCGTATATTACTTAAATACCTCGTCATAGTCTATCATAATTTACACTATTTTTCAGTTGAAAACTCTACCTATTGGAATTGAAGAGCTTCATTCAACATTCATAATGCTTTATACTACGAATAGACCAAATAATACAGCGAAAGAAAGTGCTCATATGAACCCACAGCAAAAACGCAATTTTATCATTATCTGGTTTGCAAACTTATTAGTTGCAGGAACAACTACTATGATTATGCCCTTTCTTTCATTATACATCGAAACGATGGGCAATTTCACCGAAAGTTATGTCCAAAAATGGGCAGGTTTAATCTTCGGTGCTACATTTGTCTCTGCTTTTTTAATGTCACCTATTTGGGGACGAGTAGCAGATAAATATGGCTATAAACCAATTTTGATTATTAATGGCTTTGGTATATCTCTAAGTATTTTCTTCATGGGGCATGTACAAAGTGTAGAACAGTTTTTCTTATTACGCTTATTCATGGGCATTGTAACAGGATTCATCCCGACATCCCTTGCTTTTATCAGTAGACAAACACCAAAGGAAATCGCAGGGAAAACACTTGGAACGCTGCAAATGGGCAGTGTTACGGGTACACTTTTCGGACCTATAGTCGGTGGTTTGTTAGCGGATAACTTCGGGTTTCAATATACGTTTATTATTACCGCTATCACCATTTCAGTTGCAGCCTTACTTATCCTATTCGGCGTCCATGAAATAAAAAGAGTGAAAAAGAAAAATGCGATTACATACTCTCGAATCGCAGTATTAAAAGGAATACTCCATCATCGCTTATTATTCAACGTCATGATGATTACTAGCCTTATTCAAATCGGAAATTTTAGCATCCAGCCTTTACTTTCACTTTATGTATCCGATTTAACAACTAGTGGACAAGTGGCCTTTTTAGCAGGATTGACCTTTAGTGCTGCTGGTGTAGGGAATTTATTATTCGCGAGATTCTGGGGGAGGCTTGGAGATCAAATTGGTTATGAAAAAGTGTTAACAATTCTATTAGCAATAGCTGTTATTTTCATCATTCCACAAGCTTTTGTTACATCTCTTTGGCAATTGATGGGGCTGAGATTGTTATTTGGTATTGCAGTAGGCGGTTTAATTCCTACTACTACTGCTCTAATACGTCGCGAAGCACCTATAGACATTCAGGGTGAAGTCATGGGTTATAATACTAGCTTTCGTTTCCTAGGGAATATTATCGGTCCAACATTTGGGGGAATCGTCAGTGGATTTATTGGAATTTCTTCCGTTTTTTACGTCACAGGCGCATTATTTTTAATAGCCTTCATTATTTTAAAATGGACACGTAAATATCCAAAACAACATTTAGAAGACATTTTGGAATCGTAAATTCGGATAGCATATTTTTATCAGAAAACGGCTGGGAATTCATATATTTTTTGACAGCCTTCTTGTAAAATGTGCTATTCTTTTTTATGGAAGTTTTCATTTCTTTAACCTTACTATACATACAGAAACCTTGAATTGAGGGGGGTATCATTGAGAAAATTAGTTGGTAGTCTTATTATCATCCTCTGTGTTCCTCTGTTATTTTTTCTATTCAATTTAATTTCTTTAGAGAAAAATACAGCAAATACTTTGGATAAAAAATTCACATCTTCCATTCAATTAAATGCGATAAACACACTCATTCCAACTGTCTTAAGAGATCAAAATAAAGATACCTTTTCAGAGGAATATACGGAATGGCGCAAACCGATGAAGCTTGCCGACATTCCAGTGTTTGTTCAAGAACTATTCTTATATAGTGAAGATGAACATTTTTATGAACATGTTGGCTTTGATTTAAGTGCCATTGCACGTGCAATTGTTGCAAACTCATCAAGTGGCGCCTCTTCGCAAGGTGGCAGTACCATCACGCAACAACTTGTTCGTATGCGCTATTTATCAGAAGAAAAGTCATACGAGCGAAAAATACTCGAAATTTTCTATTCATACGAGTTAGAAAGAAAAGTTTCTAAAGATGAAATTTTAAATATGTATTTAAATGAAATGTACTTTAGCAATGGCGTTTACGGTATTGGTGGCGCATCAACTTACTACTTTCAGCGCCCTGCAAGTAAATTAACAAAAGCTGAAATGGCTTTTCTAGCTGCCATTCCAAATAATCCTTCTTTATATGACCCTGTCAAACATTTCGAAAATACGAAAAAAAGACAGGAACGCCTTATTAACAAACTAGTGGACAAGGAAATTCTAACTGCTAAACAAGGAAGGAAAATTAAAAAAGAAAAAATAACACTTACTATCAAGCAGAAAAAACAACTTTACCCTGCCTATAGTACGTATGTATTACATGAATTGCGATTATTAATCGCTGACAAAGAAGGATTTACTAAACAACTTAACGCAGCTAAAACAATTACTGAGGAAAGAAGCATTAATAAAAAACTTACAAAAAGGGTTAATACTTTGCTCAATGATGGTCTGATTATCGATACTGCTCTTTCCCCTGCTAAGCAAACAGCAGATCAAAATGCCATAGATCAAGCCATTTCCTATACTCAAGATTTACAAGCAGCCGCCGTCGTTATTGATAATAATAGCCGTGAAATTGTTAGTATTTATGGCGGTAAGGGGTATAAGAAATTTGATTACAATCGTGCATTCCAGGGAGTACGTCAGCCAGGCTCTGCATTTAAGCCATTAATTGATTATGCACCTTATTTTGAACTAACATCGGCAACACCTAATACAATTGTGAGCGGTCATCCTTTCTGTATTGGCTCTTACTGCCCTCAAAACTATGGAGGCCAAGTGGTTGGTAATGTAACTCTTCAACAAGGTTTTCGAAATAGTTACAATACTGTTGCTATGCGACTGTTTCATCAAATTGGTGCTAAAAAAGCATTTTCCTTCTTGAAGCCATTCCAATTTGATTCACTTTCAAATGCTGATCACGTATACCCTGCTGCTATTGGCGGATTAACACATGGCGTTACTACATTAGAATTAGCGGATGCTTATACTAGCTTTATCAACGGGGATCACGAGCCTGTTCATGCTATTCGTCAAGTTCAAAGTAGAGATGGCAAGCTCCAATATAAATGGGAGCAAAAGCAAAAACAAGTTTGGTCACCTAGTACGATCCAGCATATGCGCACCTTATTAACAGATGTTGTTCAAAATGGTACCGGAGCGGGCATTCATATAAACGCCCCCTATGTAGGAGCGAAAACAGGTACTACCAATGATTATCGTGATTATTGGCTTGCCGGTTTAACTGATCGTTATACTTCTGCTGTATGGATTGGATTTGACCGACCAAGAAATATGTACGGTCTTGAAAACACTAAAATTCATCATCGTATATTCTCGAATATTATGCAATAAGACTAAAAGCTGTCATGGGCGAGTATTGCCCATGACAGCTTTTTATGCTTCCGATATTTAAATTGGTAAGCTTGCTAAAATTCCGTTATACAATTTAAAAACGACATAAACAATTAATGTTATCAAGATGGTCCAAAGCGTAATATCGAATATTAAAACACCTATTGTTGCACCTAACGTCAAGTGACTACTAATTTTATAAATGACATAAATAAAGTATGTAAGGACTGTTAGTAGGAAAACTACCATTAGCAACATGAACGATTGAATGCCAAAAGCAGAGGCCAGGGCTCCAAAGAAGAAAACAACATTTCCTCCCCGTGCTTCAGCTACTGTTTTACCATCTATATCTTTTGAAAAGAAAAGCATTGCTAATTCATGAATTGTTTCTCCAATCAACTTTAACGCAGAAAACAACATAAAAAAACAAAGTGCAAAAACAATTAATAGAAATACACGCAACTGTATTTCTGATAAAAACTCGCGCATACCAGTGTATACACCTATAGATTTGGAGACTTCTATGGATTCTGTTACTGTATACAATCCAAACGTTAAACTAAATAGTATGATCGTAATCAGTGGTAAATATCCATAAACATAAGGGTTTTTCATATAAATTCCTCGATTATTTTATTATTTACTTCCTATTTATAATATCGAACAAATGCCTATACTATCAAGGGGAAGAATAAAGATTATGCCATGCAAATGTAAGTATTATAAGCTATAATATGATTTGTTGACTGCATCTTAAGATTTTTCTGAAAGGAGGATTTACTTGGTACAAGTATTATTTATATTCATACCAATTATTGCTGCAATCTTTATACCTGTTCTTTTTAAGAAGGTAAGAGGGATCCATACTGGTTGGTTTGTATTAATTGTTCCAGTTGTGTTAGCAGCTACTTATGCCTCATATATTTCGCAAGTAATGCATGGGGAAACAATTGTATCAAAGATCAATTGGGTTCCATCACTTGATATCTCATTTATCTCCTATATTGATGGCTTAAGCCTGTTATTTTCACTTCTTATTACGGGCATAGGTGCATTAGTCGTTCTGTATTCTATTTTCTACTTAGACCGTAATCGTGAACAATTACATAATTTCTATGTATATTTATTAATGTTCATGAGTGCCATGCTTGGCGTTGTACAATCAGACCATTTAATTAGCTTATATCTATTTTGGGAATTAACATCTATTTCTTCCTTCTTATTGATTGGCTATTGGTATGACCGCGATCGCTCTAGATTTGGTGCATTGAAATCAATGATGATTACTGTATTTGGTGGCCTAATGATGCTAGGAGGATTTATTCTTTTATCCATTATGGGTGAAACGTACTCAATTCGCGAACTCATCGCACAAGCTTCTACACTTGCTTCACACGAATGGTTCACCCTATCACTAGTACTTATTCTTTTAGGGGCATTTACAAAGTCTGCACAGTTTCCATTCTACATTTGGTTACCTGATGCAATGGAAGCGCCTACACCCGTTAGTGCATATCTTCATTCTGCAACAATGGTCAAAGCAGGCATTTATTTAGTAGCACGTTTAACACCTATTTATGCTAGCTCTGAAACTTGGGTGTGGCTCGTTTTGGGAGTCGGTTTATTTACATTATTCTGGGGTTCTTTCTTTGCTGTGAAGCAAACCGATTTAAAAGGCATATTAGCTTTTTCAACTGTCAGTCAATTAGGACTAATTATGTCTTTGCTTGGTGCAGGAGCCGTTGCATTCCATGTTGACCAAGCGCAGGATACTGTATTTAAATTTGCAGCCTTTGCAGCTATATTCCACCTAATAAATCACGCAACATTTAAAGGTAGCCTATTTATGATCGCAGGTATCGTGGATCACGAAACAGGTACGCGTGATATTCGCAAACTCGGTGGACTAATGAGTCTTATGCCAATCAGCTTTACAATCGCAGCCATCGGTAGTTTCTCAATGGCTGGTATACCTCCATTTAACGGATTCTTAAGTAAAGAGATGTTCTTAACATCTATGCTTGCCATAAAAGATTTCAATCTTTTTGCAATGGATACATGGGGGACTATCTTCCCTATCGTTGCATGGATAGCAAGTGTCTTTACATTCGTTTATAGCTTTTATTTTGTATTTAAAACATTTACCGGTAAATATAAACCTGAATTATTACCAAAAAAAGCCCATGAAGCACCAATTGGTATGCTTATTTCACCAATAATATTAGCTTCACTAGTGGTGATTATATTCTTTATCCCAAATGTAATTGGAGATGTCTTTGTAAAACCGGCCGTTCTAGCTATTCAACCGTTCTTATATGACTCTGCTAGTACTATTCCGATTCATGTATCTGCGTGGCATGGCTTTACACCTGAGTTATTTATGACAATTGGTATTTTCGTTGTTGGCTTCTTGCTTTTCTTAACAATGCCAAAATGGCAAAAGTTATACAAAATTATCCCCGATTGGATGTCACTAAATCGGTTATATGATCGCTTTATGACATTTTTAGAAAAGGACTTAAACTTTATTTCAAGACTATATATGACGGGTTCAATTCGTAATTACTTAGTCTATATGTTCTCTTTCATCGTTGTGATTACGATTAGTACTTTATTTACTAAAGATGCTTTTAGTTTCTCAATGGAGGGTACAGCCCCAATTTATCTGTATGAGATTATTTTAATTCTTGTAATGATCATAAGCACCGTGACTGTCTTATTCTCAAAATCGCGCTTGACAGCCATCATTGCATTAGGAGCTGTAGGTTATACAGTAGCACTGTTCTTCGTCATCTTTAATGCACCTGATCTAGCTTTGACACAACTAGTAATTGAAACAGTGTCAGTAGCACTATTCTTACTTGCGTTTTATCATTTACCGAAGCTTAGTCGACATGAAGAGAGACTTCGATTCCGTTTAAACAACTTTATCATCTCATTAGGCGTTGGTGTAATGGTGACACTCGTTGCTTTGTCGGCACAATCTCAAAAGCTTGTACCTTCTATTACGGAGTACTACAAAGAAACCGTCAATACGTTAGCTGGTGGCGGTAACATTGTAAACGTAATCTTAGTAGACTACCGTGGATTCGATACATTATTTGAAATTGCGGTGTTATCTATTGCTGGTATGGCTATCTTAAGTATGATTAAACTCCGCCTAAGCAGAAAGGAGAATGAGCATGAAAACAAATGATGTCATTTTAAAAACGACGTCTCATGTCGTATTTTTTATCATCTTTCTCTTTTCAATTCACCTCTTTTTAGCTGGACACTTTGCACCTGGTGGCGGTTTTGTTGGAGGATTACTTACTTCAAGTGCTCTCGTACTTTTACTTTTAGTTTACGATTTAAAAACAGTACAAACATTGTTACCAATCAACTTTACAATCATGACCGCAAGTGGTTTAGTGTTAGCACTCGGAACTGCTTCAATCGGTATGTTTTTGGGTAAACCTTTCTTCAAGCATTACTTTGATCATTTCTATCTCCCGTTAATTGGTGATACAGAATTGCATACGGCAATGATTTTTGATACAGGTGTTTACCTTGTAGTTGTTGGAGTTACTATGACAATCATTCAATCGATTGGAGGGGATGATTAATGGAAGTCATAATGGCCTTCGCCATAGGTTTTCTATTTATGGCAGCTGTCTATTTAATGCTATCAAAAAGTTTATTGCGCATTATTATAGGGACTGGTCTTCTCAGCCACGGTGCGCACTTACTCATTTTAACAATGGGGGGGTTAAGTGGTAGTGCACCCCCAGTTCTATCAGAGGGTGTTACGAATATGGCTGATGCCATCCCACAAGCATTAATCTTAACAGCTATTGTTATTAGCTTTGGTGTTACTGCTTTCTTCTTAGTACTAGCATATAGAGCTTATCAAGAGCTTGGCACGGATGATATGAATTTAATGAGAGGAACTGATGAAGATGATGAGTAATTTCTTATTATTGCCAATCATCATCCCGTTCTTCTTTGGAATGTTGTTGATGTTTGCGCCAAAAAATATTCGTTATCAACGAATTGGAGCGATGACTGGTTTATCAATTGCAGTAGTTGCTGCTATTGTATTGTTGTTTAAAGTAAAAAATGAAGGCCCACAAGTTGTAACATTTGGGGACTGGCCTGCTCCATTTGGGATTACAATAGTTTCTGATATGGTATCAGCGTTGCTTGTCCTGACATCTGTTATACTTGCCTTCTTTACTGTCTGGTATAGCATTGCGGCCATAGGTAAAGACCGTGAATCATTCTTCTACTACCCTGGTATTTTATTTATGCTGACTGGTGTAAATGGCGCCTTTACTACAGGTGATATTTTCAACTTATTCGTTTTCTTCGAAGTGTTGTTAATGTCTTCATACCTACTAATCGTTCTTGGTGGAGAGAAAGCACAATTACGTGAGTCTATTAAGTATATTTTAGTCAATGTTATTTCTTCTGCTCTGTTCGTTATTACTGTAGCCTATCTATACTCGGTTGTAGGAACACTTAATATGGCTGATATCGCTGTAAAAATTGCGGATACTCAGCAGCCCGGTATTATTACCGTAATTGCTGTTTTATTCTTAATTGTATTTGGATTAAAAGCAGCCATTTTCCCAATGTTTTTCTGGTTACCATCCTCTTATGCCGCTCCACCAATTCCTGTGCTTGCACTGTTTGGAGCGTTACTAACAAAGGTTGGAGTTTATGCTATTACTCGTACATATACGTTATTCTTCGTACATGATATGGGCTTTACACATGAGCTACTAATGATTTTATCCGTACTAACGATTCTAGCCGGCTGTATCGGTGCTTTAGCATACTTCGATGTGAAGAAAATCATTATCTATAACATTATTATTGCTGTTGGTGTCATTTTATTTGGAGTATCTCAAATGAATGACAATTCGTTAATGGGGGCAATGTTCTATTTAATCCATGATATGCTGATAAAAGCAGCACTATTTTTCTTAGTCGGTATCATCATTGCTGTTACAGGTACTTCAGATTTACGGAAGATGGGCGGTCTTATGAAAACTCACCCTGCTTTAGGTTGGTTTTACTTAATCGCAGCATTTGGACTTGCTGGTATCCCGCCATTAAGCGGTTTTATCGGTAAACTTCTAATCGTTCGCGGAGGCTTTGAAACAGGGAATCTATGGGGAAGCTTATGGATTTTGTTATCCAGCTTGGTCGTCTTACTTTCTGTAATTCGTATTTTCATCTATGCGTTTTGGGGCAAAGAGAAACATCCACTACAACCCGTGGATAAAGGTTACTATCGTATGATGTTTATCCCTACTGTTATTCTAGTAGTGCTGACAGTATTTTATGGTGTTGGATCGGAATGGATTACACCTTTTATGCAAGATGCAGCAAATATTTTAAATAATCCATCTGTGTATACAGATGCTGTGTTAAAGGAGTAGATGACGATGGCATTTCAAATCTTGTTAAACTTCTTTATCGCATTTATATGGATGTTTTTGTCTACTAACTTCGCATCAAGTAACTTTGTCGTGGGCTTCATCTTAGGTATGATTATGATTTATATCATGCGGAATTTCTTCTCAAGCCGCCTTTATATTAGCCGATTCTGGGCAGTGATTAAACTATCTGTATTGTTTATGAAGGAGCTTATTCTCGCTAATGTTCAAGTTTTTATGGTCATCATTAAGCCTAAGCTTGATATGAGTCCAGCATTTTTCGCTTTGCAAACTGAACTGGAACAAGACTGGGAAATCACATTGTTATCCAGTTTGATAACATTGACTCCTGGTACGATTGTTGTCCATGTGTCAGATGATTCAAAAACACTTTATATTCATGCAATTGATATTGAAGATGTCGATTCAGCAGTTGACTCTATCAAAAACTCCTTTGAAAAGGCCATCATGGAGGTGAGCCGCTCATGACGTACTTTATTTGGGCTATTATTGTCATTGTGACACTATCGATGATTGGCTTAGTCTATCGGCTTGTAAAAGGTCCTTCTGTTCCGGATCGTGTAATAGCACTAGATTCAATAGGTGTATCTATCATTTCACTTGTCGGCTTGTTTTCCATTTTCATCAAAACAAGTTTCTATTTAGATATTATTTTACTGTTAGCGATTTTATCCTTTATCGGAACTGTAGCTTTCTCTAAGTTTATAGAGAAAGGAGAGATCATAGAACGTGACAATTCTCGCTAATATATTAATCGTTTTAACAATCTCTTTTGGGGCTATTTTCATCTTGGTTACAGCAATTGGCCTAATTAGACTACCCGATGTATATTCTCGCTCTCACGCGGCTTCTAAGAGCGCTACATTAGGAGTAATGAGTATTTTAATCGGAGTTTTCTTACACTTTTGGTTAAAAGAAGATCATTTTAACCCTCGTATTTTACTCGGTATCTTATTTTTATTCATCACAGGACCTGTTGGTGGTCATGTCATAGCGCGCGCAGCATACTTTTCAGGTGTAAAAGCCTGGAAAGGTACTGTCAAAGATGAATTAAAACCAGAATATGAACGCAAAGTAAAAGAAGCTTCTTTAAAAATAAAGGAATGAAAAAAGGCTTTTGTCTCCACAATAAGTGGGACAAAAGCTTTTTATTTTACCAATAAGGTCTACCACATGGAGGTCCAAACGGTGGTCCGCACTGTGGTCCGTAAATTGGTCCAAAATTTGATCCGAAGTTTGGTCCAAAGCTTGGTCCGAAGTTTGGCCCGAAGCTTGGTCCAAAGTTTGGTCCATAAAATTGATTGTAAAATTGACGTGGTCTAATGGATGACCCAACTAAGCCACCAAGAAAGCCACCAAAAAATGGTCCGCCGAAAAATCCGCCGCGAAATGGAAACATAAGCCTCCTCCTCTCTGCTCTATACTATGTGTCATGGTAAGGAACAACTAGGTCTTGGCCTATTACACTACTTTTCTTCCTCTGCTAAACGTTCGATGAATGTTGCAATGGTACGCACCATTACGCCTGTACCACCTTTAGGACCTAAATCATATGCACCGTGAGCGTCAGATGTTCCAGCAATATCTAGATGAATCCAAGGTATATCACCAACGAATTCACCTACAAAGCCACCACCGAAAATCATATGTCCATCCGAACCTGGCGAGTTATTTAAATCTGCTACATCGCTTTTACGGATTCGTTTTTTATCATTTTCTGTTAATGGTAATTGCCATACGAATTCTCCTGCTTCTTCAGACGCTTCTAAGAAAGACCCAAAGAATGACTCATCATTTGTTAAAGCACCTGTTTTATCGTAACCAAGAGCTGTAATGACGCCTCCTGTTAACGTTGCCACATCGATGATAAAGTTTGCACCTTGTTGTTTAGCATAAGTTACAGCATCAGCTAATACAAGACGACCTTCGGCATCAGTATTTAATATTTCAACTGTTTTACCACTATAGGTCGTAATTACATCATCTGGTTTGAAAGCTTCACCCGAGATCATATTATCTGTTGAACCTATGACTGCGATAACATTTTTGTTTGGACGTAATTCGCCTATTATTCTCATTGCCCCAAGTACAGCCGCGGCTCCACCCATATCGCCTTTCATACCAACTAATCCTGTTTTAGGTTTAATCGAATAGCCACCTGTATCATATGTAACACCTTTACCAACTAGACCAATAACATCTTCCCATTTATCAGTTGCTTGGTATTTAATCGTAATAACGCGTGGTTCTTCTACCGAGCCTTTATTGACCGCTAAAATAGCACCCATTCCTAGCTCTTCTAATTCGGCTTTGTTTAAAATTTCAATTTCAAAATCATATTGCTTAGCAAGCTCTTCAGCATAATCTGCTAATTTTGTAGACGTTAATACATTACTTGGTAAATTCACTAAAGTACGTGCTTCGTTCACAGACTCAGCATATACTTGCCCTACTTCAAAACCAGCAACTATTTCTTGCACATCTGTTGTAGTAATGAAGCTAACTTCTTCTATTGTCACGTCAATAGCATTAGATGTTGTTTTATAATTTTGTACATTATAGTAACCTAATCCCGCACCTTCAGCAGCAATAATTGCTACTTCTGTCGGTTCAATATCAGACGTCACAAATGAATCTGCCCATAATGTAACAGCTGTAGCATTTATTTTTTGTAGTTCTTTTCCAACTAAACCGAATGCTTCACGTAATTCATCTATGCTTAGAGTTTTACGGTCTCCAAGTCCAACAAATAAAATACGTTTCACTTGTGTTGATGGTACAAATGTTGGGATTTTCGTTAGTTTCTTTAAACCTGTAGCAATGTCACCCTCTTTGATCCATTCTGTAATTGGATTGCCAAAGACTTCTACGAAATCTAACCAACCTTCTAGCTGCTCTTGATGCTTAGATACACCAACAACTAATACATCTGCTTGTGCCGATTGAAATGTTTGACCTTCTTTAATTATGTTCATTGGAATCCTCCATTTCTATATTAACAATTCTATTATATCAAAAATATTACATCACACGAAATATTCGTAATACGAATTTCCTTAGAGTTTTTTCAATGTTCTGTCCTATGTTATAGTATTACTAACTTATTCTAGTCTAGAAAGGTGCTGGTTTAATGGAGCTTCTTCACAATATTCCCCTACTCTCATCACTTTTTGCAATCATTTTTGCACAATTTGTTAAAATCCCTATACATTTCATTGCAACTAAAAAGATTGATTGGTCACTTTTCACGTCTACAGGAGGAATGCCGAGTTCGCATTCTGCAGCTGTATCAGCTCTAACAACAGCTATTGGCTTTGAAAATGGTTTGGATTCTCCTTTGTTTGCCGCCTCTACAGTATTTGCTATTATCGTTATGTTTGATGCAACAGGTATACGTTATCAAGCCGGACAACAAGCCGTCATTATTAATCAACTACGCAAAGATTTCCAAGTTTTCGTCAATGAGGCAAAAGGATGGAACAATAAAAAAGAAGAAGAAAAAATGCAAGAACTTAAAACGTTATTAGGTCATAGACCGAGCGAGGTATTCTTCGGTTGCTTAACTGGTATACTTATTTCTGTTATCGTCTATTCAACCTTTTAAAATGTAAAAAAGCAGTGTTCGATTAAAATCGTGACACTGCTTTTTTATAGATTGATTCTTCGAGTTAGAACATACGATAGCCATTTCTTCTTAGTGCTTTCATTACTAAACCTGCAATAATAGCACCTGCAAGTCCACTTGCTAGAATGAGAATATCAACTAATTGTAATGATACTAGTTTATCTCCTAATGCAGGGAATGCTGTTCCTGGCTTAAAGAAATAATCGAAAAAACCTACATCATCAACAATGAAGATGACAACTATCGGATAGACAATCGCCATGAACCAAGTAGCACGGAGTAACATATTAAGTAAGAATCCGATACCAAAGAACATAACGAGGAATAATATCATTGATAATACCAATTGTACAATTGAAAATGAACCAGCCATATATTCGAAACCTCCATTTTTCCTCTCATAAGTGTACATGATTGGACCAATGCTTTCAACGACTAGTGACTAATTTCAATGCTTTGTCATAATTCAAAAACTACTAGAAAAATAATTTATATGAGGTGTAGCCAAAAACATTATCTGGTTCTAGATTTTCTAACGCACTTTTACGTGCATTTATTTCTGTTTCTAATAATTCTAAAATCAATAACGAAGTACGCTCGTCCTCTTTTAACGCTAATGGAGTCATCCAACATGCTTTATATAATTCATCTAACTGCGCAATTACAGGCTGTAAAGGATCGTTCACGATTAAATGGAAAACTGCCATGTTATCACTTATATCATTTTTTAACACACCTGTCCGCAGACCTATTAAACCTAAAATGGTAGCGTCAATTCCTGTTTCTTCTTTTATTTCTCTAACGACAGCTTGATCTGCCGTTTCTGCAGGCTGAACAAATCCAGCCGGTAATGACCATTTACCATCAAGACCACCATAGCGTTTCATGACTACAAGCCATTCACCATTATTATTCTCTACTAAACCTGATACGCCTAACCAAACTTTCATATGGTCCTGTTTATTCAATGACATTACCTCCCAATAAAAAACTCCCTACAGTTATAATAACTGAAGGGAGTGTGAAAGGTACAATTATAGTACGTTGAATTTGCCTTTTTTAAGCACTAAGCCAGCGCCACCAACCATGTAAAGTGCACGGTTATCGATTACTTTTTTCATGAATGAAGCTGATTTACCAGTGATTTCTTTACCGAATACTTCACCGATTGCATCAGAATCACCAAGAGAACATACAGTACCTTTTAGTTCTGGAACGAATTCTTTAGTGTCTTTTTCTTCGATTAAAGCAATAAGGTTTTCAGCAACTGTAATTGCTTGTTGCATTGCGATTTGAGCTGTTGTTGGGTAAGGACGACCAGCTTCTTCATTCATTAAGAATGCGCAGTCACCAACGATGAATACTTCAGGGAATCCAGGAACGCGTAAGTCTTTTTCAACTGCAACGCGAGCACGTTTTGATGGGATATCTGATTCTTCAACAATGCGAGAACCACGAACACCAGCTGCCCATACTACAGTAGCAGCTTTGATGAATTCGAATTCGTCTTCACCTTTTTTAATTTTAACGCCTTCTGGAGTAGCTTGAACTACTGGAGTACCAATTGAGAATTCGATACCTTTTTTAGTTAAGTAACCAACAGCATATTCTACTAATTCACGAGAGAACATAGGTAATACAGTTGGAGCTGCTTCTACACAGATAACGCGTACTTTTTCTTGTGGTGCATCGTATTCTTTGCAAAGTTCTGGAATACGGTTAGCTAATTCACCAAGGAATTCGATACCAGTAAATCCTGCGCCACCAACTACGATTGTTAATAATGTATCATCTTTTTCTGCAGGAGCTTGTGAAGCCCATTCAGCAAATTGAGAGTTAATATGATCACGTAGTTTACGAGCTTCGTTTACATCTGAAATACCGAATGCAAATTTATCTAAACCTTCGATACCGAAAGTTTCACCTTCGAAACCAAGACCTACTACTAGGTAATCGTAAGACATTTCACCAGCATCAGTAATTACTTTTTTATTAGTAGCGTCAATAGATTCAACAGCTGCTTGAACAAAGTTAACTTTGTTATTTAGCACACTTTGGATGTCATAACGTACTTTCTCTGGAGATAGAGTACCTGCTGAAGCTTCGTGTAACCAAGTTGACTCATAGTGGTATGAGTTTTTGTTTACAATTGTAATATCGGCTACGTTAACACCAATTTTCTTTTGCAAGTTAACAGCAGTTGTTAAACCACCATATCCAGCACCCAATATTAATATTTTCGGTCTATTCACTAGAATCGAAACCACCTTTAGTTATTTTATTCTTCTGACCAATAAAAAAGAAGTATTTAACATACTTCGTCTCCACCATCAGTTTGTCTATTTTTCGACAAAATACCTACATACTATATTAGCCCTTTTGTTAACTGATTTCAATAGAATAATGTTGAGGATACAAGCGGATTGAGTTACTATTTTAGGGGTTTTTTTATTTATTTTTATCTCTATTAGTATTATTTAATGATTTATGTCAATTAATCATTATGATTTAGATAAGCATATTATGTGTTCATAAGCAACTACTTTGTTGCTAAATCTTAGTTTATTTATTCCCCTAAAAAATTAAAGTATCCACGAAAAAATAAAAACCTTCTCAAATTAACGAAATGAGAAGGTTTTTTTATATAGTTTTCTTAATTTAACAGCTTTCAGGAGTACCTTCTGTTTTGGCTGTTCTAAACGAAGTTCCACAACCACATGATGCAATAGCATTTGGATTATCAATGGTAAATCCGCCACCCATAAGTGATTCTTTGTAATCGATTTTAGTCCCTTTTAAGATTGATGCATCTTCACGGGAAACAAGAATTTGTAAACCATGTTCTTCTTGTATAAAATCAACTTCTGTTTTTTCTTTTTCAAAACCCATACCGTATGACAGACCACTACAGCCGCCACCTTTTACAGCAATGCGTAAAAAAGAGCCTTCTTCTTCATTGTGCTGCATCATTTCTTTTACATGGATAGCAGCAGCTTCAGTAATTTCAATTACTTGCGTCATCTGTGTCACCTTCTTTCATATTTCTATCATAACAATAATTTATGTTGTAGTAAAACATCTCATACTCGAAAAATAGACACTTTTACAGACCTTTTATCTGGTATAATTGATTCATATATTAGAATAGGAAATGAGGGCTATATTATGGAAATTTCACCTTATTACGAGAAGCAAATAGACTGCATTCATTGTAAAAAGAAATTTAAAACTACAAAAGTGCGTTCAAAATTCATCAAGGTTAGTAATAATGAAAGTGATTTTCATCCACTATACGAAAATGATGTTAACCCTCTATTATATAATGCATTTGTTTGTGAGCACTGTGGGTTTTCTTTCACGGAAGACTTTACAAAATATTTTGGACCAGGCATATCAGAAGAGATTGATCAGAAAATCAGCTCTCATTGGAAAAAACATTCATTTGATAAAGAACGAACAATTAATGATGCACTTCAAGTTTATCAATTAGCACTTGTTTGTGGAGAAATGAAAAAAGAAAAGCATATTACACTAGCTGGACTCGCACTAAGAACCGCTTGGTTATACCGTACACTTGAGAACAAAGAACAAGAAAACCGATTTATGCACATTGCTCGTGATCAATATATAGATGCTTTCTCTAATGGCGATCATAACGGTACAGCAATGTCAGAAGTACGTGTAATCTACTTAATAGCCGAGTTATCAAGAAGATTAGGGGAACGTGAAGAAGCCATTCGCTATTTTTCTCGTGTTATAGAAAAACAACGTACTTCAAATGAAACTAAAATCATTGAAATGGCTAAAGAACAATGGCAAATAATGCGACATGAAAAGGAAATCGCTGAACGTACCGAAGTTTAATGATTCCTTTTGTGATTTACACTTATCTATAAGGAGAAAAAAAGAGCCTTCTTTAAAGAGGGCACTGAAAAAGTCCATAAAATGAATTTGAGCCATGGCGGAAACGATTAATCGTTTTTGCCATGGCTTTTTCTTCGATGCCGGTAATTTCCGTTCCGGTGAACGCTTTCCTGGGGACGAACCTTGAGCCTCCTCGTCTCTAACGCTCCTGCGGGGTCTCAAGATGTTCGCTAATTCTCCAAGGAGTCGCCGCCTGCACTCAAAATCAACTAGTTTTATCGTTTTTCTGAGTTTTTCCGATTCACACCTAGCCCTTTATATTGAAAGAACTAATTCAAGGTGGTGCTGTTCATGATTTCCAAACAAGAAATATTCACTCTAAGCCCCTATATGGCGAGGTTTGTCCATTCAAGATGGCCGTTATAAAGATGGTGCCAAAAGAAAAACGTATTCAGTTTCCACAAAATCAACCGAACATGAAGACCAAGCAGCTTTTCAAAAAATGGTAAGATTCAAAGACTTAGCGATAAAAGCGCTATAAAATTGAAGCGAGTTGAAAAACCGTATGGCTACAATACCTCAAAATCGGCGGGGTTATTTGGCTGAAATCCAAGGAGCTACAACAATTTTTGCGGTGAATTTGAAACGTATCTTGAAGCTATTAAATGAAGAATAAGGGAAATACAAAAAAACACCGGTACTTTCTGTTCAAAATCGAACAATAAGTGCCGGTGTTTACTATTGAAGAACATTACATTTTAAAAACGTTAGTTATTCAGTGCCCTCCTTTAAAAGAGGGCTCTTTTTCAGCTCTATACAGTTGTTGCTTAGAATACTTGTTCTACCTCAATAATACCTGGTACTTCTTCTAACAACGCACGTTCAATCCCTGCTTTTAAAGTGATTGTAGAACTTGGGCAGCTTCCGCATGCGCCTAGTAAACGTAATTTTACGATACCATCTTCTATATCAACTAATTCACAGTCTCCTCCATCACGAAGAAGGAATGGGCGTAATTTATCTAAAACTTCTTGTACTTGTTCTTGTACTTGTTCTTGCATTTACAATCGACTCCTTTCCTTATAATTATTATAATATCAGACGAACGCAAAGGAAAGTATTTAAAACGCTCAATTAACAGTATAACAATATTTTAATTAAAATCCATTCAAAAAACACTACTCTCCCCCGCGTTTAATAAGGTTGTAACTTATATAATCTATTTAACTTTTTTCGACTAAATTAATGAGCGATTTTTAGCATTCTTTAATTAACAGATATTTTTTAATAGTTTAAAATTGTCAGTGACAATCTTACCGTTTAACTTTATATTTATATGTGAGTACATATGGAAAAATTTCAGTATTGTAAACGAGAGGATGAATTGTAAGTGGCAGAAACGACAATTGCAATCGAAATATTCGGAGCTAGTGTTATGTGTGCAAGCTGTGTAAATGCGCCTTCTTCAAAGGATACTTATGAGTGGCTACAAGCTGCTATTGATCGCAAATATCCGGAACAACCTTATCAAATCACATATATCGATATAGAACACCCTATTGAAGATGAACGCCATAACCAATGGGCAGAACGAGTAAGAGATGATGAATTTTTCTATCCATTAGTATTAATTAATAATGAAATTATAGGAGAAGGCTATATTCAGTTAAAGCCTGTTTTCAAAGAGCTTGAGAAATTAGGATTTGAACCAATCGATAAATAAATATAATAAAAAGCTGTCTCACCGCACAATTTTTATCATTGTACATGAGACAGCTTTTTTCAACCATTTTGACGTTTGTACATCCATAGTAGGCCTGATTTCATCAAGCGAGCAATTCTACCTGTTACAGTCTTATCTGCTAAGTAGACGAATCCTTGTTTCTTTCCTAAAGAACCCATAAAGCCTTTCAGCTTAATTTCAGGCATTTTCTCCGGAAGGGCTTCTTTTTTCCAACGCAATTTTAATATACGAACAATATGTTCAGCTTGCTCTTCAGCTAATTGAGCACTTGGACCAAACTGTGAGGATGCACAGTCCCCAACCACATAGACATGTTCATCATTTGGTATATTCATATATTGAGTTATAACTACTCGCCCAGTGTGATCAGACTCTAGGCCTAAATCACGGACCACTTTTACTGGTTGAATACCTGCTGTCCAAACAACTGCATCTACCGGAATTTGCTCTTCATGATTATGCAGCATATGTTGTTCTACTTTCGTAATATTCGAGTTTGCAATAACTTCAACATCATTATTATCGAACCACTTTTTGACATAATTACTTAAACGTTCTGGGAAATCTTTTAAAATACGAGAGCCACGATCAAATAATTTAATTTTAAGATCAGAGCGACTTTCTCGTAATTCACTTGCTAATTCAATGCCACTTAAACCTGCACCCACGATTCCTACGACAGAACCAGATGGAAGGCCACAAAGAGCGTTATAAGCTTCACGTGATTTAGCCATTGTTTGGATGCTGTACGAGTATTCATCCGCACCAGGTACACCGTGATACTTATCTTCACAACCTAGACCAATGACTAAATCGTCATACGCTATGCTATTGCCACCTTCTAATAGTACAGCCTTGTTAACTGGATCAATATTTTCAATTTCGCCATAAACGATCGATAACCGCTCATTATCAGGGAAACTTACACGAATATGTTTCTCAGGTGTTGTACCTGCAGCTAAAGCATAAAAATCAGTTTTCAAGCTATGGAATGGTGCACGGTCTACTAGTGTGATTTGTACATCTTCTGGTAAATTATTTGGTAATAAACGCAAAAGAATACGCATATTACCGTAGCCGCCGCCTAATAAGACTAATTTTCTCATAGTAATCTCCTTCTTCTTACAATATTACATGCCGTTTCATTTCAAAACTGTCCACTAAGAGTATAAACGATTGTGAGAAGTTTCACAATATAGACTCGAAAATTGACGAATGAAAAAAAAAATAGTAGCATTTCGAGTAGTGAGGTGAGGCGCACATGAATCCGCTTGTTGAGTTTTGTGTTAGTAATTTAGCAAATGGCTCCCAAGATACATTTGAAGTGCTAGAAATGGATCCGAATATAGATGTTTTAGAATATGGCTGTTTGAGCTATTGTACGAAATGCTCTAATTCTTTATATGCATTAGTAAATGGCGAAATGGTTGTAGCTGAAACGCCGGAAGATTTAACAAAAAAAATCTATCAATTTATAGAAGAGAATCCTTTATTTTAACCAAAAAAGTCGCAAACTATGTGAATAAACTACATAGTTTGCGACTTTTATTTTATAATTGCCAATCGAGTAAGCTATTCATACTATACGTTGGTTGGATATCCTTTTTCAAAACAGATTCCGTAGATGTTACTCCAGTATTCACATGTAACGTATCGATACCGAAGTGGATACCTGCTAATATATCCGTATCATAATTATCACCAATCATAAGCATATCTTCTTTTTCAAACCCATTCAATTGCTGTAAAATTGCTAGCATATGAGGCTGTGGTTTTCCGATATACGTAGGTTTCACACCTGTCACATTATGAATTAACTCCGCAATCGCCCCATTTCCTGGTGCAAACCCTTTTTCGTTTGGAAATTTAATATCACCATTTGTAGCTACAAACTCAGCTCCATTTTGTATAACATAGCAAGCATTTTCTATTTTAGAATAATTAATTTCTAAATCAATACCTTGCACTAATACATCCGGTTGGTCGGAAGTGAACGTTATATTTTCAGCAAGTAGAGCTTCTCTCAAGCCTTCTCCACCTATCATTTGTACTGTTGCATTTGGATGGTGATTGCCGATATATTTTGCAGTTGCTATTGCTGAAGTTAAAATGTGAGCTTCTGGAGCACAAATCCCCATTTTCAGTAGTTTCTGCTGAACTTGTTGTTGCGTCATACGTGCATTATTCGTGATATAGAAAGGTTCTATACCACTTTTTTGCAATGCATGTATAAAAGCAACAGCAGACGGAATCGGCTCAGTCCCTTTGTATACAGTGCCATCTAAATCTAAACAATAGGCTTTGTAAGCTTTCATTAGTGTACCTCTGGAATAAACGCAGATACTGGACCTAGTTCATTCACTAAATAATGCTCTACTTTCGGTGCAAATGCTTTAATAGCACCTAAATTATTATTTAATACAGCTACTAGCTCTTCATCATTTACTTCTAAAATATCACGCACAAGTGCACGTCGTAAGCCAATTAACTCTTTTAATGGCTGATCCATTTCAGGTGTAATGACTTTTTCATCGACTAAAATATCGATTATATCTTCATAACTTCCAGGATCACGCATAATAAAACCATCAATCATGGAGTTACCCACATCAATTATCGCTTCGATTAATGTATTCGCAATACGTTCCACAGCCAGTTTACTGATATCATCTGATAACCAATCTTTTTGTCCTTCAAAAACCACTACTAATGAATTCATATATTCAAGATTTCTTATTATTTTTTTACGGTCAACGAAATACACAGTACTTCCTCCATTCAAATTATAAAAGTTGATAGCCTACTCCTTTCTATAGTACCATATCTTTAGGATTGGAAGGAGTTGCACACTTTATGGAAAGATTTTTTTTATACGACGATGTCGAAGATACAAAGACTCGTTTTGTTAGCTTCACAGGCGAATCGCAACGCTATGATTTAGCTATTTTACAAAGCGGACGCTTTTTCGGAAAAGTGCTCGTTTTAGATATGCAACTCGGTCGCTTCGCTATTCTCGGCTCAGACGACCTAGAAGAGCCAGGATACTTAGAACAAGTATACAATCGTCCCGCAGACGAAGCACAAGAACTACGAGAATACCTCCATGAATTAATTGGGTAATATTGAGTGCTGAAGTGGCCCGTTTAGCTGTGAGGTCGTTGGAAGGCGGAAGCCAAAGTCGCTCTTTGACTTTGAGCGCCCGACTGAAACGATCCGAGCAGCTAGCGCCTGAAGCTGGATAAACCTGAATGCTGAAGCGGCCCGTCAAGACTCGACAAGCACTGGAACTTTCGAATCGAAAACATCTTTTAGTTTTCGACCGAGAAAGTGGAAGTGACCTCGAGAGTCTGGCCGCTGAAGCTGGATAACCTAAATGCTGAAGCGGCCCGTATAAAGGAAGATAGCCTAAGTTCGCGACGTCCTGTCGCAACGGCTATCTGACCCACTTCCTGTGGGCCCCGACAAGCCCTGGAAGGCTCGAATCAAAAGCATCACTTCAGCTTTTGACCGAGAGACTGAAGTGACCTCGAGGGGCTGGCCGCTGAAGCCGGATATCTCTCTTTAGGTAGGCAACCTAAGTTCGCGACATCGTGTCGCAACGGTTGCATGACCAACATCCTGTTGGCCCAAGGCGCCCGTTTAAAGGAAGATAGCCTAAGTTCGCGACGTCCTGTCGCAACGGCTATCTGACCCACTTCCTGTGGGCCTCCGACAAGCACTGGAAGGCTCGAATCAAAAGCATCACTTCAGCTTTTGACCGAGAGACTGAAGTGACCTCGAGGGGCTGGCCGCTGAAGCCGGATATCTCTCTTAATGCTGAACACGCCCACTAAAAGGATGATAGCCTAAGTTCGCGACGTCCTGTCGCAACGGCTATCTGACCAACATCCTGTTGGCCCAAGGCGCTCGTTTAGCTGTGAGGTCGTTGGAAGGCGGAAGCCAAAGTCACTCTTTGACTTTGAGCGCCCGACTGAAACGATCCAAGCAGCTAGCGCCTGAAGCTGGATAAACCTTAATGCTGAAGCGGCCCGTCAAGACTCAACAAGCACTGGAACTTTCGAATCGAAAACATCTTTTAGTTTTCGACCGAGAAAGTGGAAGTGACCTCGAGAGTCTGGCCGCTGAAGCTGGATATCCTTAATGCTAAAGCGGCCCGTATAAAGGAAGATAGCCTAAGTTCGCGACGTCCTGTCGCAACGGCTATCTGACCAACATCCTGTTGGCCCCAAAAAAACATCGATCCAAGCTTCTACAGCTCTGAATCGATGTTTTTTTGTTCTTCTTGTTGTATTTCATTGATAATGATTTCAGGCTCATCTAAAGCCTCAGATACTACCTCTTCCGAAACTTCTTCTTTTACAGGAATAGGTGCCTTTCCTGTTTTCTTCAGTACGAAATAAGAACATCCAAAATTACAATATTCGTATAGATAATCTTGTAATGTGCTAATTTTCGTATCGAAAGAAGCCTTTTGATTTTTGTCATCAAAAAAGCCTTTCAAACGTAATTGGCCGTAACCCCAATCACCAACAATATAATCATATTTCGTTAAAATATCGCTAAAGCGTCCAAGAAATGCTTCTTCTTGGAAGCCTTCACGATAATCTGTTAATATATCATACGCGATTCTTTCTGCAATGACCATGTTACCACCATCCGTTAGTTATTCGTGATAGCGCCTTTTTCTTCGCCTAGCAGTTGTTTTTGTTTCGCTGCGGCATTTACTTGTTCATCGGCATGATAACTACTACGCACAAGTGGACCAGCTTCACAGTGAGAGAAGCCTTTACTCATAGCGATTTTGCGCAGTTTACCGAATTCTAATGGTGAATAGTATTTTTTCACCGGTAAATGTTTTTTCGACGGTTGTAAATATTGACCTATCGTCATTATATCTACATTATTTGCGCGTAAATCGTCCATTACTTCAATTATTTCCTCTTCTGTTTCTCCAAGGCCAACCATTAATGATGACTTTGTTGGAATGTCAGGTTGCATTTCTTTTGCACGACGTAAAAACTCTAATGAGCGATCGTATTTTGCACGAGCGCGAACTCTTGGTGTTAAGCGTTTTACAGTTTCGATATTATGATTTAAAATATCTGGTTTTGAATCCATTAATAAACGTAAATTTTCTTCAATTCCACCCATATCTGAAGGCAATACTTCAATTGATGTGAACGGGTTTTTGCGACGAATTGCACGAACCGTTTCTGCAAAAACCTCTGCTCCTCCATCTTTTAAATCATCACGTGCTACTGCAGTTACAACAACATGCTTTAAGTTCATAATTTCAACTGAATCTGCTACACGTTCTGGTTCTGCTGTATCTAATTCATTTGGAAGGCCTGTTTTAACTGCACAGAAGCGACATGCACGTGTACATACAGCCCCTAATATCATAAACGTAGCTGTACGTCTTTCTCCCCAGCATTCATGAATATTCGGGCATCTGGCTTCCTCACAAACTGTATGTAAATTCTTTTCTCGCATCAGTTTCTTTAGGCCTTTATAGTCGTCGTTCGTATTTAGCTTAATTTTTAGCCAATCTGGTTTTCTTATATGTTCTTCTTTAGTTGGTTTACATGATGTCATTGAAGATTCGTCTCCCATCATAAGGCTGATTAATTTATTGTATTACTTTTGTCAATGTAACATAATAAATAGTTTCAAACAACCTTCGATTACTGATATTGTTAAAATACTTTGCTATACCACACATTATTATAAATAATTAAATTAAATGAAATAAAAAAGGGAAATTACACTCCTTTTATTCCAATTTAATTGGCACTTCTACTGAAGGTGTCGTACCTCCACCATTAGTATAAATTTTAGGTACTGTCCCTTTTAGCATTCCATAGGCAACAGGAATACGTTGTTCCACAGTTGTAGATTTGGTTGCAAATGGAACAATAACTTGAACATTTACAGATAAAAGAATTTGTACTTTTACGAGTGCATTATTAATACCAAATTCTTTAATTTCCGTCTCTACATTTGTATTTATTTTACCTATGACATGAAAACGTATAGGAATTTTAGGTCCTAAATTCCCTAGTAACGGTAAATTTGTTGCCTGCCCTAATGGAACAAAAAACACAATGCCGCCATCTTCTTG
The DNA here is from genome assembly GCF_050278625.1 of Viridibacillus sp. NPDC096237. NCBI lineage: Bacteria > Bacillati > Bacillota > Bacilli > Caryophanales > Caryophanaceae > Viridibacillus > Viridibacillus sp. NPDC096237. Next base: position 41,708 of record NZ_JBNNTI010000011.1, read on the forward strand.
CATTGCATTGGCATCATATTCGATATTGTCGTATTTTGGCAAACCGCTTAAATTTCCCGCTTCTGCTTCTTCAAGGTGACTTTGTACAAGTGTATACGTTTCTGTCATGACACGATTAATAATTTCAGCATTAAATTTCGTCATTTTAGTATCTTCGCCTGGTACTTCTTCTATTATATCATTCACATCGAGTACATTTGAAGTTCTTGCGTTAATAGCCTTACTAATAACTTCAGACGCTATTCTATTCGTTTGAACTTCCGCATAATCCAAATATACTGGCATCAGTCTTACATTCACTATATAAAATAAGAGAGCAATCGAACCAAAGAAGCATACGATAATAATTGGCAATAATCGAGAGCGTTTTTGTCGTTTTTGTATTAATAACCTACCTCTTCTTTTTGGTAAACGCAAAAAAATTCCCCCTAATCATATGCTATGACTAAGGGGTGTTATTTATTCACTATGTACGAGGTATTCCACCTCAACCTGATGGATATGAACAGCTGGTTCATTTTCCAAACAACATTCGTAGGTTGCTGGCAATATTTCACCGTTCTCCTCAAAAATACGAATCCAAGGTTTATCTGTAGCACTATGATTTTGTTTTGAGACAATTCCTCGTCGATCATCAGATAGTAAAACAACTGTCCCATTAGGATATATTGCTATACATTTTTGAAATGCCTTCACTACTTTTTCTTCGTATAACGTACCGATTCCTTGCTTAATAATTTCCATTCCATGAGAAGGTAACATTTTCTTACGGTACACTCGATTAGATGTCACTGCATCAAATACGTCAGCAACAGCAATAATTTTAGCATATGGGTGAATTTCAAAATCAACCAAGCCACGTGGATATCCGCTGCCATTAAGTCTTTCGTGATGTTGGAACGCACAATGTGCAGATAATAAAGAAATAGTATGTAAGTTTCTTAATAAATCAAAGCCATACTTTGCATGAAGTTTCATTGTATCGTATTCTTCATTTGTTAAGAGCCCCGGTTTATTTAATATGTCTTGTGGAATTAGCATTTTACCAACGTCATGTAACATGGCACCAATTCCAATCTGGCGTATTTCATCAGATGTATATTTCATCTCTCTTGCAATCGCAATAGAATAGATGGCCACTTGTAATGAGTGTTGATAGATATATTCGTCATATATAAATGCATCACTCAAAACTGTGATCATTTCTTCGCTATTTACAATACTTTCAAGTAACTGTTCTATAATACATCCAAAATGCTTTGACTCTTGATCTAAACAATAAGTTAAATCAGCATTTTTTTGATTTTTTAACATTCTGAAGGAATCTGTAATTTTATCTACAGCTTTTCTTCTTACAAGCATTGGCACAGCTTCAACTATATTAATATCATGAGAAATTTCATCGTTAATATATACATATTGAACATTTAATTGTAAAAGTCGGTCGGCTATTTGATTTGATGCTACAACCCCTTCATGCAGTAAAGGTCTTCCAGCCTCATTCCAAATTGTCCTGCCGATCACCATTCCAGGTTGCAACACTTTAGTTGAAATCAGCCTCATACTATTTCCCCATTCATAAACATAATCTATTCTCTATATTTTGACTCCTACAGAACTTTAATCAGGTCTTTCTGAACTTTCCCCTTTGAAAAATCCAAGTCCATACTGAATTAGAATATCACGTAAAAATTGAGGTAACAAGTATGTTTTTGGTGTATTTTTGAAATCAGGAAAGAAATAACCAAAAGTATACATATCTAAAGTCACAAGTCTGTAATTTTTCTTCAGGTTCGCTATACGTCCTCCTACTACTAACTGCCCCATATCATTGACTTCAAATTGATAGTTTAGCATCTTACCCATTACGACACCTCTGAACCCTAAGCCCTTCACTTCTCTTCTTGGCCAATCTACATTTTGTGCTTCCATATAAACTTCTTTCAAACGCTCGCCTGTAAGTTCGATTACACAAGCATTGATTGGGTGTGGGAGCATACAGTGAATATCGTTAGCTGTCACTCTACCTTTTGGAAGTCCAGTTAAAAAAATCCCTGCATTGAATAAAGCACAATCAGCATCTGAAAATTGCAATAATGCTTTAGCAAAGAGTCGTGAAAGATTTGAATGATGGTACCATTCCTTATTGTAATAGCGATCTGTATAAAATACGGGTACGTCGAGTAGTTCACGTCCTAATTGTTCAAGACCAACTACTTGCTCTTTTTCTTTTTCTACAGATGCAAGGTCAATCGCTCTGTGAAGCATCGTTTTTTTCGTCACAACTTTTTTTGTATCGGTATCAAATGATATTTCAGTATGCCCTACAAATAAGCCAAATTTCCCTCCACCTGTTAACAGCACATCATTTACTATTTTACCTTCATGCAAAATATGATGCGTATGTGCTCCGAAAATAACATCAATTTCAGGACACTGCTCTGCTAACAACGTATCATCTGGCAAACCTAGATGTGACATACAAACGATTATATCCACTTGGTTACGTAGTTCAATTACTTGTCTTTGCAATACTTCTAGTGGTTCTAGTACTTGCCAATCAAGTTGCTCATAAAATAGATAAAAAGGAGCCGTAGCAGCAATAACTCCAATCTTTATACCAGTTGCTGTATTATAAACCTTATATGGTTTGGCCCACTGAGGAATGTCACCATCATTATTTTGCAAATTAGCTACTATAATATCGAAATTTGCGTCATTATATAATGTATTCAATTCATTATTAGATAAAGTAATACCTTCATTATTTCCAATCGTTACAGCATCGTAATTTGCCTCATTTAATAATTCTACATTTCCTTTTCCAAGCGTTGCCTCAGTAAACACATTTGAACGATCCATATAGTCTCCTATATCAAGAACAAAGCAACTATCGCCCACTTCTATATGCCACTTCTTTCGTGTTACAAGAAATTCGTGAGTACGTGGCCAATGCTCAAAATGACTATGGACATCATTTGTATGATAGAAATGGATTGTTTCAATCATAATATCCCCTCCTTACTTTCAAATTAGCGCATCAATGATTGAACGAATTCCGAGAAGTAATAATATAATTCGTAAAACAAGCACTAATGTATCTGATCTAATACGTTTATTTAGCGCTGCTCCAATTTTCGCCCCGATATAAGCCCCTGGAATGACAGGAATTGTATACATCCAAGGTACATTCCCTAAATAAATATGGCTTGCTGAGTTAACGATAGATGATAGAAATACCATGAACATGGATGTAGCAACTGCCACATGAGGTGGAAACAAGAATAATAAAATCATCGCAGGAACAATCATTGACCCCCCACCAATTCCAAATAAACCCGAAGCAAAGCCAATTGCAAATGTCAGTAATAGTGCAAACCATACCGGATAGCCATAAACAAATGTTTGACCATCTTCACCGATAAATGTTCTTTTTGTTCCATGATCTACAAACCATTTAACTGGCTTTAATTTGTCTCGAACAATTAAGATCGTTGCTAAAATAATTAATAAAATACCGAAATATAAATTAAATGATGGCAAATCTAGTCCTTTATTCACCCACGCACCAAAAATTGTTCCAGGTACGCTCCCAGCAAAGAAAATCACGCCACTCTTATAGTCGACTGTCTTCGATTTCATATAAGACAATGTGGATGCTAATCCAGTAAATATCATCATAACTACAGATATACCTACTACCTTTTGTGGTGTTATATCCGGGATTAAGCCAAGTGTGAGCCCAACAAACAATGTAGCTGGTACTAATATTACGCCCCCACCTAGACCTACTAAAGCGCCAATTAGGCCTGAACATAACCCAATTACAGCAATTAAAACATATTCCATTATGATTCTCCTTCAAAAAAATCTAATTGTTTTGGAGATAATCCTTCATATTGTACTCCCAGCATTTTTTGCAACTGTTTTGCATTTTTTGCTGCATCATTTCCAGAGTTATTATTAAATAACACAAACACATCGTTTACTTGCTGTTGTAACGCTACAATATGTTGTTGTAATCCTTTTAATTCTTCATCATTATAATTGTAAAGAAAACGAATTTTACGCCATTCTTCATTATTGCCAGGATTTCGCCAACCATGTACATTACGACCATGAATCCGTACAAGGACACGTTCACTTGTCGCTTTTGGTACAAGTGGTACTGAACCTTCCCCTGCCTGCGGCTCATCACAAACTGTATGTATTAAACCCTCTTGACGTAAAAAATTCAATGTACCATCCATGAATTTTTCGCTATACCAAGTTCGATTCCGAAACTCAATCGCTACAGGGAAATTCTTTAATTGTTGCTTCACATAGCGAATATACGTAACATTTTTTGTTTGGCAGTCAAACCATGGTGGGAACTGTACTAAAATCATTGCAAGCTTTCCCGCTTGTTGAAAAAGTGTCATCGCATTTTTAAAAGCTTCAAACATTTCTTCTCTTGTTTCATACGGATTATCCTGCCTCAAATGACCTGTCATACCTTGATATGCTTTCACTACAAACTGAAAATGATCGGGTACTTCTGCAATCCACTTCCGGACATTCGATTCAGAGGGAATGGAATAGAATGAAGTATCCACTTCAACAACCGGAAAATGCCCACTATAATCAAATAATTTATCCCGTGCTGTAGACAACGGACTATAAAGATCAGGATGATCTCCCCATCCAGTTAAACCAATATATATCATCTCATATCCCCCATTTTCAGGCTTATAGTTTATGATAGCATAACCCTCTTCTGTGTTAGAACAGAATTACCCTAGCACTTTTTCAAACTGAAAGACATTCTGGTTATACGAAAAAAGCTTCGGCATCAATTTGGAATCCAAATTGAGTTGCCGAAGCTTAAAAGTTAGCTCTGATTAACCAATAGAGCCTTCCATTTCGAATTTGATAAGACGGTTCATCTCTACTGCATATTCCATTGGAAGTTCTTTTGTGAATGGCTCGATGAAGCCCATTACGATCATTTCTGTAGCTTCTTGCTCAGAAACACCACGGCTCATTAAGTAGAACAATTGCTCTTCAGATACTTTTGAAACTTTTGCTTCATGCTCTAAAGAGATTTGATCATTCATAACTTCGTTGTATGGAATTGTATCAGACGTCGATTCGTTATCCATGATTAATGTATCACATTCGATATTTGCACGAGCGTTGATTGCTTTTTTACCAAAGCGAACAATACCGCGATATGTTACGTTACCACCATGTTTAGAAATCGATTTTGATACGATTGTAGAAGATGTGTTTGGTGCTAAGTGGATCATTTTCGCACCAGTATCTTGGTTTTGCCCACGCCCTGCAATAGCAATTGATAATGTCATACCACGAGCGCCTTCACCTTTAAGGACACAAGCTGGATATTTCATTGTTAATTTAGAACCGATGTTACCATCAATCCATTCCATTGTAGCGTTAGCATCACATACTGCACGTTTCGTTACTAGGTTATAAACGTTGTTAGCCCAGTTTTGAATTGTTGTATAACGGCAATATGCATCTTTTTTGATGATAATTTCTACAACAGCACTATGAAGAGAGCTTGTTGTATAAACAGGAGCAGTACATCCTTCTACGTAGTGTACACTTGCACCTTCATCAACAATAATTAATGTACGTTCGAATTGACCCATATTTTCAGAGTTAATACGGAAGTACGCTTGTAGAGGTGTTTCTAGTTTCACACCTTTTGGTACGTAAATGAACGAACCACCAGACCATACTGCAGAGTTTAATGCAGAGAATTTGTTGTCTTGTGGTGGAATTGTTTTACCGAAGTACTCTTTGAAAAGTTCTTCGTTTTCACGAAGTGCTGAGTCTGTGTCTTTGAACACAACACCCATATCTTCAAGTTCTTCCTTCATATTATGGTAAACAACTTCAGATTCATATTGTGCAGAAACACCAGCTAGGTATTTTTGTTCTGCTTCAGGGATACCAAGCTTATCAAATGTTTCTTTGATTTCAGCTGGTACTTCATCCCAAGATTTTTGAGTTGCTTCTGAAGGTTTTACATAATACGTAATCTCATCAAAGTTTAACTCAGAAAGATCGCCACCCCATTGAGGCATTGGTTTTTCATAGAAAATCTCAAGTGATTTTAGACGAAAATCTAACATCCATTGAGGCTCGTTTTTCATTTTAGAAATTTCTTTAACGATATCAGCAGTTAGTCCACGTTTTGAACGGAAAATAGATACGTCCTTGTCATGGAATCCATACTTGTAATCGCCAATTTCAGGCATTTTTTTAGCCATCGTTTCTCCTCCGTTCAGAGTTCAATAATTTATTTATTTTCAGATTCGTTTTGCACACCTTTTTCCATTGCTTTCCAAGCCAAAGTTGCACATTTAATACGAGCTGGGAATTTAGAAACACCTGAAAGTGCTTCTACATCACCTAAATCGATCGAATCGTCATAGTCTTTTCCAAGCATCATATCAGAGAAAATATGTGCTAGGTTTTGAGCTTCCTCTACTGTTTTCCCTTTGACTGTTTGCGTCATCATGGAAGCAGAGGACATTGAGATGGAACAACCTTCTCCATCAAATTTAGCATCTTCAACGATGCCATTATTTACTTGTAAAGTTAAACGGATACGGTCGCCACACGTAGGGTTGTTCATATCGATAGTGACATTACTACCTTCAAGAGCCCCTTTGTTTCTTGGCTTTTTATAGTGATCCATAATAACTGAGCGATAAAGTTGATCTAAATTATTCAAAGACATCAGCAAAATACTCCTTCGCAGTGCGCAACCCTGCAACAAGACGGTCAATATCTTCCTCATTGTTATAAACATAGAAGCTAGCTCGTGCAGTTGCAGTACATTGTAACCATTTCATCAGTGGCTGTGCACAATGATGTCCAGCACGTACAGCAATGCCGTTCATATCTAGAACTGTTGCTACATCATGTGGATGAACATCATCTAAATTAAATGTTACAAGACCTGAACGTTTTGCAGGGTCAAGTGGTCCATAAATTGATAAACCATTAATTGTTTGCATTTGGTCTATAGCATAACGCGATATACCATGTTCGTGTTTTTCAATCGTGTCTAGACCGATTTCTTGAAGGAAATCAACAGCTGCACCTAATCCAATAGCTCCAGCAATGATTGGAGTACCACCTTCAAATTTCCAAGGTAGCTCCTTCCATGTAGATTCATGAAGTCCTACAAAATCAATCATTTCGCCACCAAATTCAACCGGCTCCATGTTTTCGAGAAGCGCTTTTTTACCATATAATACACCAATACCAGTTGGTCCGCACATTTTGTGTCCAGAGAATGCTAAGAAATCACAATCTAAATCTTGCACATCTGTTTTAAAATGAGGTACACCTTGCGCTCCATCAACAACCATAACAGCTCCATGCTCATGAGCTATCGCTGCGATTTCTTTGATCGGATTGATCGTCCCTAAAACATTGGAAGCATACGCCATTGAGACGATCTTTGTTTTGTCAGTAATTGTTGCACGCACTTTATCTAATGATAAAGTACCATCTGACTCTAAATCGATATATTTTAATATTGCACCTTTTTCCTTCGCAAGTTGTTGCCAAGGTATTAAGTTAGAATGGTGTTCCATATAAGTAATGATGATTTCATCGCCTTCACCTACATGTGTACGCCCATAACTTTGTGCAACTATATTTAATCCAGTAGTAGTCCCTCTTGTGAAAATAATTTCTTCAGTCGAGTTTGCATTGATAAATTTACGAACTTTTTCACGAGCACCTTCATAAGAATCTGTTGCTCTGTTCCCAAGTGTATGAACACCACGGTGAACATTTGAATTTTCGAATTCGTAATAATTTTTGATTGCTTCAATTACTTGAATTGGCTTTTGAGAAGTTGCAGCACTATCAAGATAAACAAGCGGATGCCCGTTAATTTCTTGATTTAATATCGGGAAATAGCTTCGAATGTCATCTTTGATCATTAGCGAACTTTCCTTTCGATAACCTCCGTCAGTTGCTTTTTAACGCCCTCGATAGGCAATTTGTTTACAACTGGCGCAAGGAATCCGTGAATAACTAAACGTTCAGCTTCTTCTTTCGCAATACCACGACTCATTAAGTAATACAATTGAATTGGGTCAACGCGTCCAACAGAAGCTGCGTGTCCAGCAGTTACATCATCTTCTTCGATTAATAAAATCGGGTTAGCATCTCCACGAGCATTTTCGCTAAACATTAACACGCGTGATTCTTGTACAGCGTCTGCTTTCGTAGCACCATGTTCGATTTTACCAATGCCATTGAAAATAGCTCGAGAAGAATCTTTCATTACGCCGTGTGTAAGGATGTAACCAGTAGATGCTTTACCCCAATGGCGAACTTCAGTTGTGAAGTTTTGACTTTGCTCTCCGCGACCAACAACAACTGATTTACTATCAGCATTTGAACCGTCTCCGATTAAATGTGAAATGTTTTCAGAAATAGTATCGCAGTCATTCATTAGACCAGTAGCCCATTCAATCGTTGCGTCACGATGTAGAATACCACGACGGTTAACATATGTTGTTAAACCTTTTGCAAGTACATCTACAGCACCGAAAATTACTTTTGCATTATCATTTACGATAACTTCAGCAATAATATTCGCTTGTCCAGTTGCTTCTTCTACAGTAGAAAGATAGTTTTCTACATAAGTAACTGAACTGTTTGCTTCAGCGACAACTAATACATGGTTGAATAACGATGCTTCTGCGTTGTCATGTAAGAACACAACTTGTAGAGGTTCTTCAATGACGACGTTTTTAGGAACATAAACGAAGACGCCACCGTTAACTAATGCAGCATGTAATGCAGCTAGTTTGTGAGCATCAGCTTTTACGCCTTCAGTCATATAATATTTCTTGACTAAGTCACTGTGTTCGCGACTTGCAGTGATAATGTCGGTCATAATAACACCTTGTGCTTTTAGCTCTTCAGAAAGTTCTAAATATGCAGGTGTATTATTATGTTGGATATAGATGTTATGTTGGTTTTCAACATCTACGATTGATTTCACTTCTTCTGGAAGTTCATTTAGTGATGCATATGTTGTACTCTCCACAACATGTGTTGGAAATTCTGTGAAATTCCATTTTGTAATATTAGTTTTATCTGGTTTTGGCAATGGTAGCGTTTCTACGTTCGCTAGTGCACTTTCACGAAGCTCAGTTAACCAGCTTGGTTCATTGTTCGCTTCAGAGAAGGAGCGTACGTCTTGAGCGGTTACCGCCAATTTTGTTTCAACCGTCATTCTGCTCGTCCTCCTTCTTATGCTTCTTGTTCAGCAGTTTCTTCGTCTTCAATACCTAACTCTTGTTTAATCCAGTCATAACCTTCAGCTTCAAGTTTTTGAGCTAATTCAGCGCCACCAGATTTCACAACTTTACCTTGCATCATAACATGCACTTGGTCTGGAGTAATGTAGTTAAGTAGACGTTGGTAGTGAGTGATCATTAAGCATCCAAAGCCTTCGCCGCGCATTTCGTTGATACCTTTAGAAACAACTTTTAATGCATCGATATCAAGACCCGAGTCAATTTCATCTAAAATAGCGAATTTTGGTTTAATCATCATCAATTGTAGAATTTCGTTACGCTTTTTCTCACCGCCAGAGAAACCTTCGTTTAAGTAGCGTTGAGCCATATCTTGGTCCATTTCAAGGAAATCCATTTTGCTATCTAATTCACGGATGAATTTCATCAATGAAATTTCGTTACCTTCTTCACGACGAGCGTTAATAGCAGAACGTAAGAAGTCAGCGTTTGTTACACCAGAAATTTCTGATGGGTATTGCATAGCAAGGAAAAGACCAGCTTTAGCGCGTTCGTCTACTTCCATTTCAAGAACATCTTCACCATCTAAAGTGATTGTCCCTGAAGTTACTTCATATTTTGGATGACCCATAATAGCAGAAGCTAAAGTAGATTTACCCGTACCATTTGGTCCCATGATTGCATGGATTTCGTTTGTATTGAGTGATAGATTTACACCCTTTAAAATTTCTTTCCCGTCAATTTCAACGTGAAGATCTTTGATTACTAATGTTGACATTCGATTACCTCCATTTGAGTTCAATGAATGGTTTCCCATTTCTAATTTAATATCATTCTAATCTTAACTTAAAAAGAAGTGGCTTGCAAATCTTTTGAAAATTATTCTCACTTCCACTGTAAACAGTAGGTATTCACTAGCTTTACATCAAGTATACTAGCAATTCTTTGCTATTTATTAAAATTATATTCATTTTCATTCCAGACACTCTAATTGAGAATCGATTTCACTCCCAGTGTAGTGATAACCTTATTTCTCTGTGAATTTATGTATTTTATATAACTTTTTTCGACAAATATTATCGTTTACAGACTACTAAATTACTATATATCGCTATTTTCCGCAAAAAAAAGCCTTTAAATAGGCTTTTTTTAGACATCCCACTATTGTATAGCAGTGCATTTTGATAAATATGTATCAACACTCACCGCTACATCACGACCTTCTTTAATCGCCCATACGATTAAACTTTGACCTTTACGTGCATCACCTGCTGTAAAAACACCATCTACATTAGTAAAATATGTTTTTTCTAGTGACGTAATTTTGTTATTCGTTACTTGAACACCAAATTGTTCAGGCAAATCATGTTCTACACCTTCAAAGCCGATTGCAACGAACACGTGTTGTACAGGCCATATTTTCTCAGTTCCAGGTACTTCTTCAAAATAGGCGTAACCTTCATCATTGATAACTTTATTCATTTGAATTGTGTGTAATTCTTTAACATGACCTTTTTTATCCGCTACAATTTTCTTTGTTTGGATGCAATACTCTCGAGGGTCTTTACCATACTTTTCGTCCGCTTCAGCATAGGCATAATCTAATTTATATATATGAGGATCAGTTGGCCATAAATTATCGTCAGCTCGATTGACTGGTAACTGAGGATGTTTACCGAATTGTACAATGCTTTTACAATTTTGACGAATTGCCGTAGCTACACAGTCAGCCCCGGTATCACCACCACCAATAACAATGACATCCTTACCTTTTGTATTAATATACTTACCATCTTCAAAATTAGAATCTAGCAAACTCTTAGATGTTGAAGTTAAATAGTCCATTGCTAAATGGACCCCTTCTGAGTCGCTTCCTTTCATATGAAGCGTGCGTTGCTTTGTTGCACCAGTACACAAAATGATAGCGTCATGCTCAGCTTTTAACTGTTCAGCCGTAATATCCTTACCTACTTCGGTATTTAAGACAAACTCTATGCCTTCTTCCATTAATAATTGAATACGACGTTCCACAATATCTTTTTCGAGCTTCATATTCGGAATTCCATACATAAGTAAGCCTCCAGCTCGGTCAGCTCGCTCGTAAATAGTAACAGAGTGCCCCGATTGGTTTAATTGATCCGCTGCAGCAAGTCCTGCTGGTCCTGAACCGATGACAGCAATTTTTTTACCTGTACGTAATTTAGGCATACGTGGTTGAATCCAGCCATTTTCGAACCCTTTATCTATAATAGTTCGTTCAATGCTTTTAATTGCAACTGCAGGGTCTGTAATTGCTAATGTACAAGAACCTTCACAAGGCGCGGGGCAAACGCGTCCTGTGAATTCCGGAAAGTTATTTGTAAGCAATAAACGTTCTAACGCTTCCTTCCATTTACCTTTATACACTAAGTCATTCCACTCGGGGATAACATTATTAATCGGACAACCTGCAGCTGTACCGCGAATCTCAATTCCCATATGACAAAAAGGTGTCCCACAATCCATACATCTAGCACCTTGGATTTGAAGAGCTTCATCGGTTAATCTTGAAGCATATTCTTTCCAATTCTTAATGCGCTCTAGTGGTTGTTGTTCTTTTGCCTTTTCTCGACTATATTCCATAAATCCAGTTGGTTTCCCCATCTAGAACCCCTCCTCCATTATTTATTGGAAAGCACTACTTCCCTTTTTTTAGAAGTAGTTAAAAATGCTTTCATCGCTGCATCAGCAGCAGATAAACCTTCAGCCTTGAAATCACTAATACTATCAATCATTTTCTTGTAGTCTGCAGGAACAACTTTTAAGAATTTAACAACAGACTGCGTCCAATCAGTTAAGAGCGTTTTAGCTTTTGAACTATCTGTGTTCAAAATATGTTCTTCAATTAATGCGCGGACAAATTTAGTTTCTTCCTCATTTTCTAAATCTTCAAATCCTATCATTTCCATGTTGCACTTTTCTTTGAAAGATTTTTCATCTTCTACTAATACGTATGCAATACCACCGGACATACCAGCACCAAAGTTCTTACCTACATCACCTAAAATAACAACATGGCCTCCAGTCATGTACTCACAACCATGATCTCCTATTCCTTCAACAACGATATCCGCACCACTATTACGGACTGCAAAACGTTCTCCTGCACGGCCATTGATAAATGCTTTACCACTCGTAGCACCGTATAAACAAACGTTTCCGGCAATGACGTTTTTCTCAACATCGCCTTTTATTGGCGCGGAAACGACAACCTTCCCTCCTGATAACCCTTTACCGAAGTAATCATTCGCATCGCCATTTACATACATAGACATTCCTCTAGGAATAAACGCACCGAAACTTTGCCCAGCTGAACCTGTGAATTGAAGTGAAATTGTATCGTCAACTAAACCTCTTTCACCATAACGTTTTGATATTTCACTCCCGATAATAGTGCCAACAACTCGGTCTGTGTTTTTAATCGGATAGTACAGTTTAATAGGACTTTCATCTATTATTGCTTTCTCAACCGCGCCAAGAATTTCACGCATATCAAGAGATTCTTCAATTTTATGATCTTGCATCACTTGCTGAGTACGAGGTCCTTTAGGTTGATACAATAAAGCCGAAAGATCTAATTGACCAGCTTTCCAATGGTTCATAGCCCGGTCGCTAATTTCTAAAACATCTGTACGGCCAATCATTTCATCCATTGAACGGAATCCAAGTATAGACATATGCTCTCGTACTTCTTCAGCAACAAATTGCATGAAATTAACAACATGATCGGCATTCCCCATAAATTTCGCTCTTAGCTCTGGATTTTGAGTAGCTACCCCAACTGGACATGTATCTAAATGACACGCTCTCATCATTACACAACCAAGGACGATTAATGGCGCTGTTGCAAAACCATACTCTTCTGCTCCGAGTAGAGCCGCCATCACGACGTCTCTTCCTGTCATCAATTTACCATCCGTTTCTAAAATGACACGATTACGTAGACCATTCAACATGAGTGTTTGATGCGCCTCCGCAAGACCAAGCTCCCATGGTAATCCGGTATGCTTAATGCTCGTTTTTGGTGAGGCTCCTGTACCACCGTCATATCCACTAACAACTATTACGTCTGCCGCACCTTTCGCAACACCAGCGGCAATTGTACCAACCCCTGCTTTTGAAACAAGTTTCACACTAATACGTGCATGACGATTAGCGTTTTTCAAATCATGAATCAATTCAGCCATATCTTCAATAGAGTAGATATCATGATGCGGTGGAGGTGAGATTAATCCTACACCAGTAGTTGAACCACGAACATCCGCTACCCATGGATATACTTTGTTGCCAGGTAACTGACCACCCTCACCAGGCTTTGCCCCTTGTGCCATTTTTATTTGCAGCTCATCTGCATTCACCAAGTAATGGCTCTTTACACCGAAACGACCTGAAGCAATTTGCTTAATTGCGCTTCGACGATTATCTCCATTTGCATCGATTTCATAACGGCTCGGGTGTTCCCCACCTTCACCACTATTACTTCTACCGCCTAGTCTGTTCATAGCGATTGCTAACGTTTCATGCGCTTCCTGACTTAATGACCCAAATGACATGGCACCTGTTTTAAAACGTTTGACGATTGATGCAACAGATTCTACTTCTTCTAGGGGAATACGACGCTGTGCTTTTTTGAATGCAAATAAATTTCGTAAGAAGCCAATTCGCTCTTCATTTGCCATTTCAGCATATTGTCTGTACAGACCGATATCCCCTTTACGCGCAGCCCATTGCAATGTATGAATTGTTTTTGGATTAAAGGCGTGGTGCTCACCTGTGCTTCTCCATTGGAAATCACTACCCGATTGCAACAATTGCTCAGTAGAGTGTACTGCTTCAGCATGCTTACGAAGCGCCTCTTTACCGATTGTTTCTAAATCAATGCCGCTTAATTGAGAAGCTGTTCCTGTAAAATATTTTGCAATCACATCTTTACTAATACCCACAGCTTCAAAAACTTGTGCACCACGATAACTTTGTACTGTTGAAATCCCCATTTTAGACATAACTTTAACAACACCATCTGCGATAGCTTTTGTATATTTGTTCACAGCCTCATCATATGTTTGTGTCAAATGACCATCTTTTATTGCTTGATAAATTGAAGCAAATGCTAAATAGGGGTTAATCGCATCTACACCGTAGCCGATTAAAGTTGCAAAGTGATGCACTTCACGTACTTCAGCAGATTCTACAATAATACTCACCTTTGTACGATTTCCCGTTTTCACTAAATACTGATGTAAACAGCTAGCAGCTAGTAGCACTGGCATAGTCGGTGTCTCAGCATGTAAAAGCCGGTCTGATAACACGAGTAGTTGAGCACCTTTAGCAATCGCTGCATCCGCATCTTTTGTCAATCTAGCCAATTCATTTTCTAATTCTTCTGAAAAATAAAGGTGTAATAATGCACTTTTGAAATTTTCATCATCATTTACTATTAATTGCTGCAGTTGACTGTTCGTAAGAACCGGTGTTTCTAATAAAATACGACGGCTATTTTCTGCTGTTGGATGTAGCAAGTCACCTTCTGCCCCTAAAACCGTCATTGTAGACGTCACAATATGCTCACGAATCGAATCTATCGGTGGATTTGTCACTTGTGCAAAAAGCTGTTTAAAATAATTGAATAATGATTGTGGGCGATCTGATAATACCGCGAGCGGTGTATCGTTCCCCATTGAGCCAAGGGGGTCTTTCCCCTCAGCTACCATTGGTACGATATATTTGTGAATATCTTCGTAAGTGTAACCATTGACCTTTTGACGGAATAGTAAATCCATCATGTCCTCAGGTTGATCTTCTGTCGTCTTCACCGTCACAAGGTTTTCTTCTAACCATTGTGTGTATGGCTTTTCCTCTGCCATATCTGATTTTAACTCTTCATCTGAAATAATCCGTCCTTGTTCTAAATCAACAAGCAACATTTTCCCCGGGCTTAAACGTTCTTTGTAAGCAATATTTTCTTCCTCTATATCAACTACACCAACTTCTGATGAGAAAATGATGTAGTCGTCCTTTGTGACATAGTAGCGTGCTGGTCGTAAACCGTTACGATCCAAAATCGCACCTATTTGCTTACCATCAGTAAAGCAAATCGCTGTTGGCCCATCCCAAGGTTCCATTAAACAGCTATGGTACGCATAAAACGCTTTTTTCTCTTCTGAAATATGTGGATTCTCAGTCCATGGTTCCGGTATCATCATCATTGCCGTATGTGCCGGCGTGCGCCCTGCTAAAACGAAAAACTCAAAAGCGTTATCAAGCATTGACGAATCACTACCGCTCTGTTCAACAATTGGTAGAAGCTTCTCTAAATCATCCCCAAATGCTTCTGAAACAAATTGCTGTTCACGTGCTTTCATCCAGTTAATATTGCCACGTAATGTATTAATTTCCCCGTTGTGAATAATGTAGCGATTCGGATGTGCACGCTCCCAGCTCGGGAATGTGTTCGTACTGTAACGTGAGTGAACTAATGAAAATGCTGATGCAAATCGCTCATCTTGCAAATCCACGTAAAATTCATCCACTTCTTGAGGTGTCAGCAATCCTTTGAAAACCATTGTTTGACTCGAAAAACTAGCACAATAAAACTTCTTGTCATTTTTTGTTGCCCAGTGCTCTGTTTGCTTACGAACTAGATACAACTTACGCTCGAAGGCGAGGGAATCACTGACATTAGTCGCTTTAATAAACACTTGGCGAACAACTGGCGCTGTTTCCTTAGCAGTGTCACTTAAAGGGTCTATGTTGATTGGTACTGTCCTCCAGCCTAATAATTCTTGACCTTCCTCAGCAATCAATTCATTCATCTTATTCTCTATATCTTGTCGTTCTGTATCGTCTTGAGTGAAAAATAACATACCGACACCGTAGCGTCCCTGTTCGGGTAAAATCCACTCTGTACAAATCGCTCTGAAAAATGCATCCGGAATTTGAACCATTAACCCAGCGCCATCACCCGTTTTGCCGTCACTGCCTCGCCCTGCGCGATGATCCAGACGACATAGCATTTCTAAACCTTTCATAACGATGTCGTGCGTGGCTTTTCCTTTTAAATGAGCATATAAACCAATACCACAGGCATCATGCTCGAATTGTGGGGAGTATAATCCCTGTGCTGCTGGTAGTTGATGAAAAGTCATGTAATCCCTCCCTCTTCACTTAAAAAGTGACTTAAATTTATTTTAGATTCTCAAATAGATATAAACAATATATAATTTATATATTATTAATCTAAAAAACAGATGAATGGGAGATGACATACGATGGAACTACGCCAATTACGCTATTTCGTTGCAGTTGCGGAGCTCGAACATATTTCGGAAGCTGCAGAAAATTTACATATTGCCCAATCTGCTATAAGTCGCCAAATAGCCAATTTAGAAGAAGAACTCGGTACAAAACTGTTTGAACGAGTTGGACGAAATGTAAAACTGACACCAATCGGTAAAACATTTCTTGAACATAGTATTGCTGCCTTACAAGCAATCGATTTTGCAAAAAAACAAATCGATGAATACTTAGATCCTGAAAAAGGGACGATTAAAATTGGCTTTCCTACGAGTTTAGCAAGTTTCTTGTTGCCAACTGTCATTTCAGCATTTAAAAAGGAGCACCCGAATGTATCATTCAATCTGCGCCAAGGCTCTTACCGATATTTAATAAATGCAGTGAAAAACAGAGAACTAAACCTAGCGTTCCTTGGCCCACTTCCTCAAAAAGACGATGCCATCGATACGACCATCTTATTTACAGAGAATATTGCAGCCTTATTACCCGCTACTCATTCTTTAGCCCAAAAGGAATCCATTCATTTATCTGATCTACGGAATGAAGATTTTGTTCTTTTCCCCGAAGATTATATTCTTAATAAAGTAGCTGTTGAAGCTTGTAAATCTGTTGGTTTCACACCAAAAATTACTTCAGAAGGCGAAGATATGGATGCTTTAAAAGGTTTAGTAGCTGCAGGAATCGGTATAAGCTTATTACCTGAAAGTGCCTTTTATGATTCCACTCCTAGGCGAACTGTAAAGTTACCGCTAGTATCACCAGAATTCACCAGAACAGTCGGTATTATTGCACCTACTAATCGTGATCTAGCTCCTTCTGAACAAGTTTTCTTAAGCTTTGTTAATAACTTCTTCTCATTGTTAACTCAATTTAAATAACAAAAAGGCCTCAGAATTATTCCTAGGGCACTGAAAAAGTCCATAAAATAAATTTTAGCCATGGCTTTCTCTTCGATGCCGTTAATTTCCGTTCCGGCGGACGCTTTCCTGGGGACGAACCTTGAGCCTCCTCGTCGCTAACACTCCTGCGGGGTCTCAAGATGTTCGAGTTCCCCAAGGAGCTACAACATTATTTGCGGTGAATTTGAAACGTATCTTGAAGCTATTAAATGAAGAATAAGGGAAATACAAAAAACACCAGCACTTTCTGTTCAAAATCGAACGAAAAGTGCCGGTGTTTACTATTGAAGAACATTACATTTTAAAAACATAAGTTTTTCAGTGCCCTCATTATTCCGAAGGCCTTTTTATAGAACTTATTTATTTTCTAACTATGCTTGCTCTTTATACTAAAGCGGTCAACGATCATTGAAAGTGCACCGTCACCTGTTACGTTTGTTGCAGTACCAAAACTATCTTGCGCAAGATATAAAGCAATCATTAACGCAACCATAGTCTCATCAAAACCTAACATTGATTGAAGAATTCCTGTAGCTGCCATTACTGCCCCTCCCGGTACACCAGGTGCTGCAACCATTACTACACCTAACATGAAGATGAAAGGTATCATTTCAGTTAAAGTATAGGCATGATTATTTAACATCATTACGGCAATTGAACATGTTGTTAGCGTAATTGTACTACCCGATAAGTGAATTGTTGCAAATAACGGAACTGTAAATCCTGTCACTCGTTCTGAAGCACCTGCTTTACGTGCTTGCTTTAATGTTACCGGAATCGTAGCAGCTGATGACTGTGTTCCAAGAGCTGTGAAGTATGCAGGTGCCATTGTTTTTAATAGATAGAACGGATTTTTTTTATTAACGGCACCTGCCACTACATATTGTAAAACTAAAATACATATATGCATTAAAATGATTAATAAAAATACTAGTGCAAATACTGAAAGGATTTTTGCTACTTGACCAGCAAAAGTCATATTTAAGAAAATACCAAAAATATGGAATGGTAATAGTGGTATAATAATTTTCGAAATCACTTTATCAATTATTAAATTAAATTCATCAAAGAATTTTTTCATAACTTCACTATTAATAGCTGCCATACCGATACCAAGGATGAAAGCTAGTAATAAAGCCGTCATAACCCCCATCAATGGAGGCATATCAATTACTACGAATGTTTTCGCCAAAGATTCCTCTGGGTTAGCAAATTGCTCACTACCCGAAGTTGAAATTAACTTAGGTAGAATATTTGAAGCTATGAAGAATGCAAAGAATCCAGCGATTAAAGTAGAGAAGTACGCAAAGAAAGTTGCTAATCCTAATAACTTTCCTGAACCTTTACCTAATTGTGCAATTCCAGGTGCAATAAACGCGACGATTAATAACGGTACGACGAAGTTTAAAAAATTCCCGAATAAGCCATTGAATGTTGCAAATATTCTAACGCCATCTTTCGGCATGATAGTCCCAAGTAAAGCCGCCAATATTATCGCTACAATAATTTGCGGGAGTAAACCAAACTTAATCTTCATAAATTGTCCTCCTCATAAATACATATGTCTCTTCTAAAAGCATAAGCACACTTTATCACACCCACTTATTAAAGTGAATAGTATATTAATAATCCAAAAGATTTAGTATTTTCTGATAATTATAATTAAAACGTAATAATTAAGTAATAACGAGGTTTACACTATTTATTCTATAGAATCCCTTAAGTATATAAAAAACACCCAAGCAGATTCAGCTTGGGTGTTTCAGTTAGTTCTTATTCAGAAACAGGAACGATATCCCCATTCCATTCTTTTAATATATAGTCTTGCATTTCTTTTGAATGAAGAACTTTAACTAGTTTTTTAATCTTTTCGTTGTTCTCATCTTCTTTACGAACAGCAATTATATTAATGTATTGAGATTTTTTATCTTCTAATGCAATTGCATCTTTTCCTGGGCTAATACCTGCATCAATAGCGAAGTTAGAGTTAATTAATACTGCGTCACCTTCGTTATTTTTGTACATTTGTACAAGCATTTCAGGTGCAGTGTTTGCATCAAATTTTAAGTTTTTCGGGTTCTTTGCAACGTCTTTAATTTCAGCTGCAGTTTTATCTATGCCTTCTTTTAATGTGATAAGGCCTTTCGCTTCAAGTAAAGATAACATACGTCCATGGTCAGCTACAGAGTTACTTAGAAGAATTGTTGCTCCTTCCGGAAGATCTTCGAGTTTTTTATATTTTTTAGAATAGATACCAATTGGTTCGATGTGCACTCCACCAACATTAACGAAATCATAGTTTTTCTTCTTATTTTCAAGGTCTAAATAAGGTATATGTTGGAAATAATTCGCATCTAAATCGCCATTTTCTAGATCTTGGTTCGGCAAAACAAAGTCTTGATATGTTTGAATATCTAAATCAATACCTTCTTTTTCAAGAAGTGGTGCTGCTTTTTCTAAAATTTTAGCATGCGGTACATTAGCTGCACCAATTCTTAATTTCTCATCTGATTTACTACCACAAGCTGCTAGGCTTAGTGCCAGTACTCCCGTTAGGATTCCTGCTACAAGTTTCTTCATGTTCTTAACTCTCCTTTTTAACTGATTAGTTATATATGATCGGTTATACCGTTAAACCCAATTATCTTTTATCTATTTTCGTTGTCATAAGGTCGCCGATAAATTGAATAACAAATACGACAACTAGTATGAGGATTGTTGCAACAAACGTTACATCACTTTGACTTCTTTGGAAACCGTCCAAGAACGCTAAGGTCCCAAGACCACCTGCCCCAATAACACCTGCCATTGCTGTGTAACCAACAAGCGCAATAGCAGTTACAGTAATACCCGAAACTAAAGCTGGTAAAGATTCTGGTATTAGTACCTTACCGATAATTGTAGACGTCTTTGCACCCATTGAACGTGCCGCTTCAATGACACCTTTATCAATTTCTTTCAACGCTATTAAAACCATACGCGCATAAAATGGAGCTGCTCCAATGATTAATGCCGGTAAAGCTGCATTTGGACCACGAATTGAGCCTAGTAAAAGCTTCGTAAATGGAATTAATAAAATTACTAAAATAATGAAAGGAATCGAGCGGAAAATATTCACAAGCGAACCTGTTAACCAACTGACTAATTTATTTGCCCATAATTGTTGAGGGCTTGTCAAAAACAGCAAAATACCTAAAGCTAAACCAATTACGAATGTGAAAACTGTAGCAACACTTGTCATATATAGTGTTTCTATTGTTGCTTCCCACATTTTCACCCAATCTACATTCGGAAAGAGATCATTAAGCATTTTCGATCACCTCCGTTTTTACTCCATGTTCATTCATATATGTCACTGCTTTTTGTACATTATCCTTATTACCATCTAGCTGTACGATGAGCGTACCATATGGACCACTCTTCGTTTGCGAAATATTCCCATGGACAATATTCAAGTCCAGATTAAGTTCACGACTTAAATGTGAAATAACTGGCTGGCCAGTTGAAGAGCCTACAAAAGTTAATTTCACAAGTGTTCCTGATGGGTAGTTTTCAATAATTTGTCCAATTGATTCTTTACGCTCGTTTGTGTCAGTAATTTGAGATACAAAGCGTTTTGTAACATCTGCTTGTGGTGATTGGAATACTTCTAGAACATCACCGTTTTCTACGACTTGTCCTGCTTCCATCACAGCCACACGATGACAAATTTTACGAATTACATGCATCTCATGTGTGATAAGCACAATTGTTAAACCCAATTTTTCATTGATATCTACTAGTAAATCTAAAATTGAATCCGTTGTTTCAGGATCAAGCGCTGAAGTCGCTTCATCACAAAGCAATACTTCTGGATTATTAGCTAATGCTCTTGCAATACCAACACGTTGCTTTTGACCACCTGATAGTTGAGAAGGATATGCTTTCTCTCTTCCTTTTAAACCAACTAATTCAATAAGCTCTAATACCTTCTTTTGACTCTCAGCTTTAGATAAACCTGCAATTTCTAATGGAAATGCTATATTTTCTTCTACAGTGCGTGACCAAAGTAAATTGAAATGTTGGAAGATCATACTGATTTTTTGACGTGCATTACGTAACGCAATTCCTTTAATCGATGAAACTTCCTGGCCATTTACAACAACTTTACCGGATGTCGGTTGCTCCAAACCATTTAATAAACGAATGAGCGTACTCTTGCCCGCTCCACTGTATCCAATAATGCCGAATATTTCTCCGTTTTCAACAGATAAATTCACATCTTTGACAGCAGTTAACTCTCCGTTAGCGGTTTTATATTTTTTCATTACATTTTCTAACTTAATCACTGTCATACCACCTTTATTTTAAAACTAAAAAGTATGCACTTTCTAATGGCATCTTTTTGAAATTTAAAAAACCCTTCTGCAGATTAACAGAAGGGTTCAACGCAATACTATATACGTAAAACCGTTCTCTCATCTTCCAAAGTAAATACTTTGTGTGATTTGGCACCGTGCCATATAAATATGACGGTTGCCGGGCTTCATCGGGCACTTCCCTCCACCTCTCTAAATAAGAGTAACGACAATATTTAATTAGTTATGATTGCTACTTTATCACGCTATTACTTTAACGTCAATCATTTAATTGTAATTTCTCAAATAAATAAGGTACTGATTGAAATGCGTAGATTTTATCGCGGATTTTACCATTTTCTGAAATAATTAAGCAAGGGACACTTTCTATTTCATAATCAAATGCTACATCTTGTATATAATTTAAGTTCGCTTTACCAATCGGGATATCACTTACGACATGCTTTACAACATCCATCATTTTCGACGCAACTGCACATGTACCACATAATGGTGTATACAAATAAAAAGCCGCAAGAGAGGAGGTTTTCATCATCTCTTCCCATTGTTCACGTGACCATTCTTCCATGTTTGTCATTCCTATACTATAAGATATTCTTTATGAACTTTAAAATTTGCAGCTAATAATATTCTAGCTAAATGTCTTCTTGGAGTAGCTTCTACTTGTTTATAAGTAGAGGAGGTGTATAAATAACGAGCATTTGGGAACTCTCTCTTAAAAAGAGCACGGAGTTTATCACCCGATGAGTCAGCATCAAAAAATGCATACATCTCGTAATCATCATAGAGTGCCAAGATCTCTTCTAATCGACTTGCACTAACTGTTCCATTCGTACATATTATCGGAATATCCTCTGCTAGTATTGGCGCAATTTTCAACTTATCTTGGCGCCCTTCTACGATAATCAGCTTGTTAAAAGTCATATATACCCTCCTAACAAATACTTTTTGCCGCTTACTAAGTTTAAAAAAACGCCGAGCAAATGCACGGCGTTTTTGAATCTTATTCTTCGATAATTGCTTCGTATTGTTCAGCAGTTAATAATGCATCAATTTGAGCGTTATCTGCTGGTTCAACAACAACCATCCATGCTTTTTCATATGGAGATTCGTTAACGAACTCTGGGCTCTCTTCTAGGTCTTCGTTAATTTCAACTACTTTACCGGAAATCGGTGCGTAAAGTTCAGATACAGTTTTTACAGATTCTACACTGCCGAATGGCTCGTCTGCTACTAATTCATCTCCAACTTGTGGAAGTTCAACGAAAACGATATCGCCTAGTTCTGATTGTGCGAAATGTGTAATACCGATACGTACTTTTCCGTCTTCAGTTTTTACCCATTCATGTTCTTCAGAATAGCGTAAGTCTTTTGGTGTGCTCATGAATACCCCTCCAAATATGTAATTACATTCACTTTAAGTTTGACATATTTCCAGTGTAAAAACAAGCATATGTCTGTGTTATTTCCACGTCTCTTCAAAGTCTGATTCTTTAAAACCTAACGTTACTTTTTTACCGTCTGTAACAATCGGACGCTTAATTAACATACCATCTGAAGCAAGCAATTCTAATTGCTCATCTTCCGACATATCAGCAAGACGATCTTTCAATTGTAACTCTCTATATTTTATTCCTGAAGTATTAAAAAATTTCTTCAGCGGTAAACCACTTGCATCTAAATACTGTTTTAATTCCTCTTTAGAAGGTGTTTCTTCAACGATATGCTTCGCTGTATAGTTTACCCCATTTTCTTCTAACCATGCTTTTGCTTTACGACAAGTTGTACATTTTGGATATTGAATCAATAAAATAGACATATACATGCTCCTTTTTCCAAACTATTTAATTCTATTGTAGTGGGAGTATAGCCTACAAGCAAGAAATCCGAACACAATTTTGTGTTCGGATTTTCATCTAGCTTATTTTAGACAACAAATTTTTCTGCTTCAATAAGTTTAACTGAAGCTTCACGTTTTTTCGCAATAACATTGTACGGGTTATTACGAGTTAGTTTACGAAGAGCAGAAAGCATCATTCGAGCGTTGTCGCCGTCTACAGCTGTAATGATTGTTTCTTTTGCTTCTTTTTCGATTTCTTCAAATGCTTCCTGACAGAAGATTTGAGTGTATAGTAGTTTTTGGCTTGCTTTATCTAATCCATCACGAGCAATAGCTTTTTCTGTACGTAATACAGTAGACTCCATTGCAAATAATTGGTTAGCGATATTCGCAATGTTCACTAGCAATTCTTGCTCAGCATCTAATTTTGGACCATATTTTTGTGCAGCAAGACCGGCAGCTAATAAGGCAATTTTCTTCGCATTTTTTACAAGATATTTTTCTTGTGCTAATGGTTCATCGCTGATTTCTTCAGGCATTAGCATTAATAATTCTTGTTGTAGGCTCGTTGCTTGTTGCAATAATGGTAGCTCACCTTTCATTGCTCTCTTCAAAAATGTACCTGGAATGATGAAGCGGTTAATTTCGTTTGTTCCTTCGAAAATTCGGTTAATACGTGAGTCACGATAAATGCGCTCTACTTCATACTCCTGCATGAAACCATATCCACCATGTAATTGCACCGCTTCATCGGCGATGTAGTCAAGTGTTTCTGAACCAAAAACCTTATTGATAGAACATTCAATTGCATATTCTGCAATTGAAGCTGCAATTGCTTTACCATCTTTTTGTTCTTCTTCACTTAATTGACCCATACGATCTTCAAAATATCCTACTGTACGGTAGATTAAACTTTCAGTAGCGTAAAGCTTAGAAGCCATTGTTGATAATTTCTCTTTTGTTAAATTGAAAGATGAAATCGGTGTTTTAAATTGTTGACGTTGGTTTGTATACGAAATTGCTAATTCTAGTGCACGTTTCGATGCACCAATTGAACCAACACCTAACTTGTAACGACCGATGTTCAATATGTTGAATGCAATGATGTGACCACGACCTACTTCTCCAAGTAAGTTTTCGACTGGCACTTGTGCGTCTTCTAAAATTAGCGTGCGAGTTGAAGAAGATTTAATTCCCATTTTCTTCTCTTCAGCACCGACAGATACACCTGGGTATTCGCGTTCTACTATGAATGCTGAAAATTTATCGCCATCTATTTTCGCATATACGACGAATACATCCGCAAAACCAGCGTTTGTAATCCATTGCTTTTCGCCATTTAATACATAATGTGTGCCTTCTGCGTTTAATTTTGCAACTGTTTTGGCACCTAACGCATCTGAACCTGAACCCGGTTCTGTTAATGCATAAGCAGCGATTAACTCACCTGATGCAAGCTTAGGTAAGTACTGTTGTTTTTGCTCTTCATTACCGAATAATACGATTGGTAATGAACCAATCCCAACATGTGCACCATGTGTAATAGAGAAACCGCCCGCAACTGACATTTTCTCAGCGATTAATGCAGATGTTACTTTATCTAAACCGAGCCCTTCATATTCTTCAGGTACATCTGCAGCTAAAAGACCAAGTTCACCAGCTTTTTTCAATAATCGAACTGAATGCTCAAACTCATGGTTTTCTAAATTCTCAACGACTGGCAATACCTCGTTTTGCACATAGTCTTCTGCCGTTTTAGCAATCATTTTATGCTCTTCAGTGAAATCTTCTGGTGTAAATACTCGATCTAGTTCCACATCTTCAGTTAAAAAGCTACCACCTTTAATGATATTCATTGTTTTTTCTGTCATACTAATACATCCCCTTTTGTGTGTTATTTATAAAATTTCAAATACGCCAGCAGCTCCCATACCGCCACCAATACACATTGTTACTACACCGTACTTTTTACCTTGTCGTTTTAACTCATGGATTAACTTTAGCGTTAAGATGGAACCTGTAGCGCCAAGCGGATGCCCTAATGCAATAGCACCACCATTGACATTTACTTTTTCAAGGTCTATCCCAAGTTCGCGCACCACTTGAATTGATTGTGAAGCAAATGCTTCGTTAATTTCCCAAAGATCGATATCTTCAATAGATAGTCCTGCAATTTCCAGCGCCTTTGGTACAGCAACCGTTGGTCCAATACCCATAATTTCAGGAGGCACTCCACCTACAGCAAAGGATAAAAATTTCGCCATCGGCTTTAAGCCTTGTTCTTCAGCCTCTGCACGATCCATAACAAGCACTGCAGCTGCACCGTCTGAAGTTTGCGAAGCATTTCCTGCTGTCACACTTCCAGTTACTGAAAACGCTGGGCGTAATTTCGCAAGTGTTTCTTGAGATGTACCAACACGTACACCCTCATCCATATCAAAAGTGAATTTTCTCTCTTGTAAATTGTTCCCTGCGTCTACGTATCGTTGCACGACTTCCACCGGCACGATTTCATCGACGAATTTACCTTCTTGAATTGCTTTTGCAGCTAGTTCATGAGAACGTACAGCGAAGGCATCTTGATCTTCACGACTTACATCATATTTCTTCGCTACTTCTTCAGCTGTGTGTCCCATCCCCATATAGTATTGTGGGGCAGTTTCTGCCAAAGTCGCATTAGGTCTAATCACGTTACCCATCATAGGCACTAAACTCATCGACTCAATACCACCTGCAATAATAGCTTTTGAATGACCAAGCATAATACGTTCCGCGGCATAAGCAATTGATTGTAAACCAGATGAACAGAAGCGATTTACTGTTACAGCTGGAGTAGTATCTGGTAATCCAGCAAGTGCTCCGATATTACGCGCGATATTCATCCCTTGTTCTGCTTCAGGCATAGCGCATCCAAGAATTAAATCATCTATGTCCCCTTCATATCCAGCTCTTTGCAATGTCTCTTTCACAACTAATGCTCCAAGATCATCAGGACGTATAGTTGCTAAAGATCCTTTTTTCGCTTTTCCAATAGGTGTTCTTGCACCTGCTACAATAACAGCTTCACGCATAGTAGATTCCCCCTTAATCACTTCTCTAAAATTAGTTGCGAAGTGGTTTTCCTTTCACTAACATATGTTGCATTCTAGCTTGAGATTTCGGCTCTGCAACAAGGCTTAAGAACGCTTCACGCTCTAAATCTAGTAAGTATTGTTCATCCACCAATGTGCCGTATGGAACTTTGCCACCTGCAATAACATAGGCAAGCTTTTTCGCGATTTTCAAATCATGTTCACTAATGAAACCTGATTGGTACATCCCTTGGGCACCCAATAATAATGTTGCATAGCCTGTTTCACCTACAACTGGCACCTTCGTTCTAATTGGTGCAGTATAGCCACCTTCATATAGTGCCAATGCTGCTAGTTTTGCATCATACAGTTGGTGATCAGGGTTAACACTAATACCATCTGCAAAGTTTAAGAAGTTATTTTCTCTTGCTTCCTCAGCAGATGTTGAAACTTTCGCCATTGCGATAGATTCGAATACTTTGTTTGCAATATTTTGATAATCGATTTGTACTCCATTTGGTAACCCTTTTAAATGCTTCATGTACAACTCTTTATTACCGCCACCGCCAGGAATTAGACCTACGCCTACTTCCACAAGCCCCATATATGTTTCCATAGTTGCTTGAATATGAGCTACTGGTAAACATACTTCCGAACCGCCACCAAGCGTCATCGCAAATGGTGCTGCTACTACTGGCTTTGAACTATACTTAATTTTAGTCATCGCATCTTGGAAACCACGTATCGTGAAATCTAGTTCGAAAATATTGTCATCTTGGGCTTCCATAAGAATCATCCCTAAATTAGCACCCACGCAGAAGTTCTTCCCTTGGTTACCAATAACAAGCCCCTTGTAATTTGCTTCTACCTCATCAATAGCGTAGTTAATCATTTGTATAACATCTAATCCAATGGCGTTTGCTTGCGAATGGAATTCAAGTAATGCAATACCATCACCCATATCGATTAAACTCGCACCTGAATTCGATTTAATAACACCGTGTTTTTTCTTATAACGCTTTAAATCGATTGCTTTTTCATTGACTGGTACAAGCTTGTAATCTTCCCCGTCGAAGTAAGCTAACCCATCTTCTAGTTCTTTATAAAAAGTTTCATAGCCTTTTGCTAGTAATCCTTCTACAAAACTAGGAATCTCTTTACCTTCAGCAGTCATCTTCTCAACTGATTTCTTGACACCTATTGCATCCCAAATTTCGAATGGTCCTTGTGCCCAACCGAAGCCCCATTTCATGGCATTATCAATTGAAACAATATCATCGGCAATTTCACCGTGAAGTTGCGCTGAGTAAAGTAACGTTGGTGCTAGCACATTCCACAATAATTCGCCTGTACGGTCATCAGCATAGGTTAACAATTTTACTTTCGCTGCTAATCCTTTTTGCTGCTTTGCCATTTCAGTTGAAGGTGTGCGGAGTTTCTTCACTGGTTCATATTCAAATGTATCTGTATTTAACTCTAATATTTCTTTTCCTTTTTTAAGGAAGAATCCTTGACCCGACTTTGCTCCAATCCATCCACTATCAACCATTTTCTGAACATAAGCTGGTACTTCAAATACTTGTTGTTCTTCACCTGTTGTTTGGTCATAGACATTTTTGGCTACGTGGACGAAAGTATCTAAGCCAACAACATCTAATGTACGAAGTGTTGCTGATTTTGGACGACCGATTAAAGGACCTGTCACAGAATCTACTTCGCCAACCGAGTAACCACGCTCTTGCATTTCGCGAAGAGTTACGAGCAAGCCATATGTACCAATTCGATTAGCTATGAAATTTGGTGTGTCTTTAGCTAGAACGACACCCTTTCCTAGTTTATCTTCTCCAAACTCCTTCATAAATGACACTACATTAGGGCAAGTATTCTTCGCCGGAATTACTTCAAGCAGTTTCAAATAACGTGGTGGATTGAAGAAATGAGTGCCTAGGAAATGCTTTTGGAAGTCCTCAGAACGACCTTCAGCCATTGCATCAATACTAATACCAGATGTGTTTGAACTAATAATTGTACCCGGCTTCCGTACTGTATCAATTTTTTCATATAAATTCTTTTTAATTGCCAAATTTTCAACGACAACTTCTATGATCCAATCCACTTCTTTTAGCTTCTCAAGATCATCTTCAAAATTCCCTACTGATAATAACTCTAAGTTTTTCTTAGTAGTTAACGGTGCAGGTTTTTGTTTTAAAAGCTTTTGTAATGCAGTTGCTGCAAATCTATTACGAACGACCGGACTGTCTAAAGTAAGCCCCTTCACTTCTTCATCTTTCGTTAATTCCTTTGGCACGATATCAAGCAAAATTGTTGGAATACCGATATTTGCTAAATGGGCTGCGATTCCCGAACCCATTACCCCCGAACCTAATACAGCTGCCTTCTTAATTTGATAAGCCATGAGCAAATCCTCCCTTTCCCCATTTTTGAATGAATGTTCATTCATTTTATGAGTAAAAAAAATAAAACTTCCTTATCTGCTTATAAGTGTAGACTATTTTCTATGTTTTCGCAATAATCAAATTCACAAAAATACAAAAATATGGATTAAATTTTATATAAATTCCTTTTAGCATGCGATACTCACATTTTTTAAAACAAGTTTCTTTCAGGGCTCACAAAAAACGTGTACACTATTTCAATAGGAGGGATTTACTTATGAAACCAATTACAACTATCGAACAATTTAATGAAACTACTGCAACAACAAAACCTGTGATCGTAAAATTCCACGCTGGATGGTGCCCTGACTGCACACGCATGGATATGTTCATCGATCCTATTATCGAAGAATACAATCAATATGATTGGTATGAATTAAATCGCGATGAGCTTCCAGAACTTGCTGAAAAGTATGATGTTATGGGAATTCCTAGCTTACTGATCTTCAAAGAGGGCGTAAAATTAGCTCACCTTCACAGTGCAAATGCTAAATCACCAGCTCAAGTAACTGAGTTTTTAGAAGCTCAAAAGGAAAAAGCGTAACATTGTTTAACGGATAGACTGTAGACAACTCGAAGAATTTCGAGTTTGTCTACAGTCTTTTTCTTTTAAAAAATAAATAGATAAAACCGTTGATTTCCGCTACGGTGGACGCTTTCCTCGGGCGGGCGCCAAGTCGCTTCGTCGCTACGCTCCTGCAGGGTCTTGGACTGTCCCGCTTTTCTCGCAGGAGTCGCCACCTTCGCTCCATTCAACTACACATGTAATATAAACAAATCTCTTGAGGCGATGAAAAAATGATGACGAGATCAAGTCGAAGAAATTCGAATTTATCTACGGTCTTTTTAAAAAAAATAGATAAGGCCGTTGATTTCCGCTACAATGGACGCTTTCCTCGGGCGGGCGCCAAGTCGCTTTGTCGCTAAGCTCCTGCAGGGTCTTGGACTGCAACTGCAGATATAATATAAACAAATCTTTTAAAACGATAAAAAATAGTGACAATAAAAAAATCTTGAAAGAAATCAAATTGAAAATATTGCTTTGTATCAACTAGTACCCAAGAACATCTTAGGGGAAAAATTGAGGATGCGGTGACCAACCTTAAAATGTCTTAAAAAGTATCCATGCAGGAGATGCTTGCCTTTGCTACTGTGAATTTAAAGAAACTCGTCAATTGTACTTGGCAAGTTCAAAAATGGAAAGCAAGTTAGTGTCTATCCGCTTTTTCTTGTTCTTATTGTAATATACTATGTATTCTATTCATGAAAAGTTCTAACAATCACATGCTTACGACGTGCAATAATAATATAAAAAAACAATATTTTTTTCTAATAGACTCATTTATATTCATACATTCTTTTTATGGAGGCGAATTATATGCGCATTCAGTTACCTGTAAATGGGCAATCCCAACATGCAGATAACGTGCTTAAAAAATTTCGGAATTCTGCATGTGGACCAACAACCGCTGCGGTCATGTTGAACTACCTCTTACCTCATGAAACAACAAAAAGCATCAATCAGCTATATAAACAGCTTGGAACGACACCAATGGGCCTTTTTAAATATCGCTTCATTCGTAATATGCGAAAATTAGTTGGGCCAGATTGGTCTATTCAAAGCTGTAGCTTACATGATGCTTTGTTTGAATTGCGCGAGGGAAGACCCGTTGCAATGAAGTTTGATAAATATTTTTCATTTCATTTTTGCTTAAATCCCACATATGCCTATCACTGGGTACCACTCATCGGTTTTGAAGAGGTTGAGAATGATGTCATTCTTATTGTTCATGATAATGGTGGACAAAATCGCAGTAGTCAAATACGCGAAATTTCATACAAAGCCAATCAAAAAGTACTTAGCTTTGTAAAAATGACACCTTTAGCCGATTGGGAATAATGATTTTGCATGGCGTGAAATAAGTGAATAACCATCCAACGTTAATTGATCAAGCTTTTCTTGCGTTAGTAATGGCAAAGATAAGTCATCAATTGTCGCATGAATTGGCACTTCTGTATGAATTTTTGCTAGTTGATGTGAAAGCTTTAACATCTCTTCATATTCTGTGATTTTAGTACGTTGAGCTGGTTTAAGTTCATCAATAGCAGCTAATACACCATCAACTGAACCATATGTTTGAATGAGGTTCAACGCGGTTTTCGGACCTATACCTTTAACACCAGGATAGCCATCACTTGAATCACCCATAAATGCTTTGACATCAGCAAATAATGCAGGTGCAATCGCGTATTCTTCTTCGAAGCGTTGTATATCATAGACATTATATTCTGTATAGCCTTTTTTCGTTAAGGCAATTGTGGTTGAAGGATTTAATAACTGTAGTAAATCCTTATCTCCACTTACAACTGTTATCTTCGCATCGTTCTTCCATTTTTCAACCATTGATCCAATTGTATCGTCTGCTTCCATTCCTACTTCACCAAAGTTTTTCCAACCAATCATTTCCGAAACGTCCTTCGCCATATCAAATTGTGGTTTCAATTCATCTGGTGGACTCGGACGATTTGCTTTATAGCCATCAAACAAATCGTTACGGAATGTATGCATCCCCATATCCCAGCATACGGCTATATGTGTTGGTTTCATCATCGATTGCGCAGTCAAAATATGACGAGCAAAACCTTGTACTCCATTTGTCGGAGTACCGTCTTCTTTTCTAAAAAACTGGTTCATTGGAGCTGTTGCAAAAAAAGAACGGAATAACAGGGCCATTCCATCTACTACTAAAATATGTGGTTGTTCATTCATTATATATATCCTCTCAATCTATTAACTGTTATCTATTAAGCATTCATTATAACAAATATCTTGAGAGAATGATTATGTTGTGCATTCAATAGGTAAAAGGGAAGAGATAACTAACGAGGAGAAAGACTCTAATTGTATATAATAATGCCACCTAAAACATTTGTGTAGTTCTCTTGCTAGTAGCAACAACTCATTTTCTATATTACTAAAAAAAATTAGATCCCCTTATTTGTGTCCTTAAAAATAATCATCTTTGAAAGAACCAATAAATGAACTTCCATTCATCGTTTAATATACCCTTACCTTTTTCTACTCTATATAGAAGTATTTGTTTACTATTCAGTAATATTTACAAAATCGACGGATCTCTTTTCCTCACTGTCCAAAATCGCTAGCACTTTATCTACTTCCTTTGTTAATTCTGGTGCTTTCCCCTGAGAGGCTAAATTAAGATTCCCAAAAGATTTATTAAAGGATAGAAATTGTCTTGTTTTTTCTTTCCCATTTATTTCTTCAAATAATGTATCATCTACAATTAATAAGATTACATTGGATCCACCACGATATGGAGATAGCCATACATCCCCTTTATATTGAACATTCATTTTTTTCTCATCAAATGTTATTTCTTTCAAATCTTTATATTCTTTATTTGCAAATAAGATAGTTTCATCTTTTTTTATTTTTGGTAACGAATCAATAGGGACTGAAGATGTGAGCCCCCCATTATTATCTCTTTCACGTATAAGTCCCTTTTTGTCCATTTTTTCAGCAGTTGTTCTGCTTATAAATAGTAAATTACTAGGAGTATCCGCCCTAGCATCCCCAAACTCTGTCGGGAGCTTTATGTTGAGCTTGTTATTATCTATGGTCCCTTCTTTCATTTTAAATAGGTCTTGTGATATTGTTATATCTTTGTATATGTCTATTATAGAATTTCTTGTTTGTTCGTTTATCTCCCCTACCTCTATTGCAAGTCCATTTGCTGGGGAGTTTTTTGTACCAAATAATGAACATGCTCCTAACATGGTAATCGAAATACCAGCTACTATTAATAATCCAAGTCTTTTTTTCATCCTATATTCTCTTTCTTTTCATTATTTTTGAATTGAAATATGCTTCTTGTACACCAACATAATCCCAAATTTAATATTTATTCCTGAATATTCTTCATCTTCTTGCCGTATGTTCCTAAGCGCCATATCCACTCTAGAGGTCCCATTTTAAAATATTTCAACCATATATTGCTATAAATAATTTGTATAACAATAATGATAAAACTAATAAACAATAAGGTTAGGGATGAAAGTTGTTCGTTTTTATAGCCATTCAAATAGAAATAAATAAACGATGTGTGTAAAACAAAGTTTGACATGGACATTCGACCATAAGCGGTTAAAAATGAAAGAGTATTTCTTATAGTGCTACTCATACTTAAAATTATGAAACAAATTATGAAAAATAGACTCATTACTAAGCTTTCTAAATTATTTCTAGATTCATAGTACTGATATGTTAAAAAACCAAAAATCATTAAACATGTAAAAAGCATTCCCTTAAATCGTTTAATATTGTAAAAAAAGGATATTTGTCCTAAAAACATCCCTAAAATAACCATTGAAAACATGCTCAATAAATTCACTAGAGATACAATATGAATAGTGATTGGATCTTCTGCAATCATATATATTCCACGTGTGAACCAGGTCAATATTGAAATGCTACTAAAAACTAAGATATTAATAATCGGTGGCATGTACTGGAATAAAAATCCTATCAATCCTAAAACGGCGTACATCATAAATAGTCCACCTGAAGTTACCCCAATACATGTTAATAGACCTCCGAGTAAAAAAAGTACAACCAAACGACGGATATAAATTAAATTTACTTTTTCGCCTTTTATCTTCAAACCTGACATAAACAGTGTGGAAGATAAACCAAATAAAAACAGAAACATATAAATAAATTTTGTTTCCATTACAT
This sequence comes from Viridibacillus sp. NPDC096237, assembly GCF_050278625.1. Classification (NCBI taxonomy): domain Bacteria; kingdom Bacillati; phylum Bacillota; class Bacilli; order Caryophanales; family Caryophanaceae; genus Viridibacillus; species Viridibacillus sp. NPDC096237. Next base: position 75,719 of record NZ_JBNNTI010000011.1, read on the forward strand.
TCCTGATGAAGTCATGAATGTAATGGTATAAATCTGTGCTAATCGGTGTGACATTTTGAAATACATTTACAAAGGTAATACCTAGTAACGCAAATCCACGCAGGTAATCCACTATTTCAATACGTTCCATTTTCAATAAAATTTTTCTCCCTTCTCTTATTTTTTATTGATATGAGCTTTAAAAGACATCGATAGCATTTTTTATTAGAATAAACCTGAGTATTTTTTGTTTAATATTGAGATTTTCACACCTATATTCTCTTTCTATTTCTCATCTTTGAATTAAAATATTGTTTTATACATTTTTTTCAAGTACTGAGCACGAACAAAGTAAAAGTATATAATTTGCATAACTAAGAAACAAATCAATACCATTACGGAACTACCCAAGACTGAAAAATTAGCTAACTTTTGTAAGGCCATAAAAGCAACCGTACTATGTGTAATCGCTATTGCAATTGGTAAAAAGAATAACAATGCAAGTTGACGTGACACAATTTTCTTTAATTCCGGTTTGCTTAAACCAACTTTTGCTATCATTTTATATTGCTGCTGATTTCGTTCTAAGTCTGTGTATAATCGGAAATATAAAAAGCTTGCAGCAAACGTAAAGAAAACAATGCCTATTAATACACTCATGATAGATGCAAGTCCAAACCCTTGCTTCATCGCTATCCATTTAAAAATTAAAGACGAAAATGTATATTGTTCGTTGTATACTGTAGGCTCATTTATACCTTCATTATCTTTCTGAAAAGTAGCCACAATTTTTTCAGCAACTTTTTTTGTTTTCTCCCAATCTTTCACAATAAAACCATTGATAGTGGATTGACCATAGTGACTCTCTGGATCTACAATCATTTGATTATATACAGCGTCCGGTACAATAATTATTGTTTGGGTTGTATCTTGTAGTTCTTCGGGTTTTAGTATTTTATTTACATGCATATCTTTTTTTATATTTCCATGCAAAAATTGAAACTTAGTTGGGGTTGATTTTGTATTAGCAATTTTCCCCGAAGGTATGACAAAACTACTATTTTCACCCTTTAAATTTTCTTCTTCAAAACCAAATGCCTCAGCTAGTTTATTATAATCACTTAATTTTATAACGTTTGATAAGAACATACTGTTATAGAGGGTATCCTGAATTTGTTTTATTGAATAAGTAACCCGTTTGAAATGAAACTCGCCATCATTGAGCTCGCTTTCTATTTTTTTTAGATGTTCTTTTTCTAAACGGTTATTATTATAAGACTTATAAGAAAATGCAAAAGGACTATCCGATTCAGCCATGGATGAATTGCCTAACCCCATACAAGTTCCCACTGCAGTGAAGGCAACGGCAGAAATAATAGTTACCATAAAAAACATTTTTGCATTATCTTTTAATTGATACACTAAATCTGAGATGGTGAGTATATTTGTTTTCTTAAAGAAAATATTTTCTCTTTTCTTTAATGCACGTAGCACATACACACTGAGCTGCGTAAATAAGAAGTATGTTCCAAGTACAACAAAGCTCACCCCTGTCGCCATCATGACTAATACATAATTAATATCCTTGTAATGAATAGCTTTAACACTATGGAACACGGCTGTATATCCTAATCCGATGCAACTAAGTGCGAATAGAGATAACCAAAGCGATGCTTTTGGTTCAGGCTTTGGTTTTTCTTCTGATTTTATAAGTTCTACAAGTTGATTCACTTTTACCATTCGGGAGGTGAAAAGTGAAATTAACAAAAATAGAAAGAAGAAAGCTCCAAATGTTATTCCAATTGCTTTAAAGGGTACGTAAAATGGGAGTCCTTTATCAATAAGTAACAGACTGTTACTCATAATTAAGATAAACTTAGAGAACGCCAGCCCAATTGTAATTCCTGTTAAAATAGAAACGATGCCAATTATTATATTTTCAATAAATACTAATTTATTCAATTGTGAACGTGACATCCCATGTAGCATTAAAATTCCAAAATCTCTTTTTCTTGTCTTTAAAAATGCACTTACAGAATATAGGATGAAGAAGAATGAAAAGAAAAATATTAATCCCTGCGATATCTGTAATCCTGATTTTGCAAATGTATTGATTGTTACACTGGTAGCAAGATCACCTTGTAAATTAGGATGAAATGCAAGTAATGCATAAGTAAAGAAAATCATAATAGCAAACGTACTACTTAAAAAATGGGCCAAATATGTTCGTTTACTTCGAATGATGTTATTAATCGCGAACTGTCTAAAAGTCATATGCATTTCCTCCTAATAATGCTAATACCTCTAGAATTTTTTGATAGAATACTTTGCGATTATCTCCGTAATAAATCTCATTGTATAACTGTCCATCTTTGATAAACACGATTCGATCACAATAACTCGCAGCCATTGCGTCATGTGTCACTAACATCATCGTTGTGTCATTTTCTTTGTTAAGCCTTGTCAATAGTTCCATCACATCACAAGCAGATTTTGAATCCAGATTTCCTGTGGGCTCATCCGCAAGTAATAATTTCGGATTATGAATAGTAGCACGTGCGATTGCTGTTCTTTGTGCTTGTCCACCAGAAATTTCATACGTACGTTTATCTAATATTTCAGTTATCCCCAGTTTTTCAGCAATAGCTTCTACTTTCCCTTTCATTTCACTAGGGCTTAAACCATCAAGCGTAAGTGGAAGAACAATATTTTCTTTCACTGTTAATGTATTAAGGAGATTAAACGATTGAAAAACAAACCCTAATTCACGTCTTCGAAATAAAGACAACTGATTTGGAGACAACAGATATGGGTTTTCTCCATGAATTAATACTTCTCCTGAAGTTGGAGCATCAATGGTGGACACCATATTTAATAACGTTGTTTTACCACTCCCGGATGGTCCCATAATTCCTACAAATTCACCTTTGTTTATTTTTAAATCAATATGAGATAGTGCGGTATACGAAATTTCTCCGTTATAAACTTTCCCTAAATTTGAAACATTTAGTATCTCCACAAATATTCCACCTTCCATTTCTCTATTTGATACAAAAAGTATAAACAATATATATTTTGTCTCATATCGATTTCCCTAACATTTATCCATTAAGTTTGTAAGATTCAAAAGAAAAAACCGATGAATAATCTTCCTTTCATCGGTTAACGAGATGCATACGGGAATACTATTCTAATTTTTGTTCCCTTGCTTAGCTCAGATTCTAGCTCAATCTTATGATTTAATTTTCCACATACTTCTTTAACAAGATATAATCCCATTCCCGTAGACTCTTTAAATTTCCTACCGTTTTCTCCAGTATAAAATGGATGAAAAACACGTGGTAAATCAGCAGGAGGGATACCAACCCCATAATCTCTTACTTCTAAAATAACTGCACGTCCCTTTGAATACGCTGATATTATTACTTTCTCTTTCTTACTTGATGAATATTTAATTGCGTTCGTCAGCACTTGATTGAGTATAAATCGAAACCATTTCTTATCTGTTTCTACAGTAAGGTTAGGATCTACTTTTACTTCTGGATACACATAATTACGTATAAACAGACGTTTATTTTCATGAATAACGGAATCAATCATTTCTAATAATTGCACTCTGTCTACATGAAAATCCTGTTCAAATGTTTCTAATCGAGCAGCATATAACACCATCTCTAATCCTTTTTGGATTCGTTCCGTTTCTTCATTAATACTATCAAATCGAAAGTCATCTGCATCTTGTATAATTAATTCGATAACAGAAAGAGGTGTTTTCATTTGATGAACCCATTGATTCATAAAAGTCATTTGTTCTTGTTGTTTTCGTTCCCATTTTTTTAACTGGTTTTGATAATATTGATATTGGGTTTGTAGTAATTTATCTAGGGCCATTGATAATGGAGTCAAATCACTATCTTGTATTGACTCATTTAACGTTTCTATTGGTGTTGATAAACGCTTGTAGAATGAACGATGACTATAATAACGATATATTAGATAACCTATTAATAAAAAAATACCCAAAAACACAGAATATAATGCAGTCAAAATATGTGGATAACCATCAAACCAATAAATAAAAAGGATGATAAGCAATTGGCCAATTGTATAACAAATAAGCGGAATATGTTCTTGTAAAAATAATTTCATTATTACTTTCCTTCCTTCTCCCAAGTAGCATGCAAACGATATCCAGCGCCACGAACTGTTTCAAGCGTATTCTCGATACCCAATTCTTTTAATTTCTTTCTAATTCTACCTATATTCACACTTAATGTATTCTCATCTATATACGTACTATCCCACAATTGTTCTAAAATTACTTCACGTTTTACAAGAAGTGGAGATTTTGTTATCAATATTTCTAATAAAGCTGTTTCTTTATTGGTAAGTAAAACTGTCTTATCATCTAGTTGAAGTTCCATTCTTTCTGGGAACAGGAATAACCCTGATTGCTCAACTATTCGTTCTTTTACTTTTGGAGCATATTCACCGTATGCTCTTCTGAGTTGACTACGGATTTTAGACATTACAACCTCATAATAAAAAGGTTTCGTAATGTAGTCATCACCACCATTTTCTAAAGCCAAAACCTGATCCATCTCTCCACTCCTTGCAGATAGAAATATAATTGGACAAGTAGAAATAGCTCGTATTTGGCGGCACCAATAATAGCCATCAAAATTAGGCAAATTTACATCTAATAGCACTAAATCTGGTTTAATCTTTTGAAATATATCTAAGATATTTTCAAAATCCTCTATAATAACACTTTTATATCCGTATTTTTTAATATGAGTTCCCAGTAATTCAGCGATTTTTACATCATCTTCTACAATCATGATTGTATTCATATCGTACTCTCCTCTATTTTAAGTATGATTTTTTTAAGTTCGTTTGGCTTTTTATATTAAATTTTTAAGTTATTTTATTTAAAAGAGATGATATCTTACATACACCCTTAAATGCAATTAATATAAAATAAAGCGTATATCTGTTGTTTTTTATTAATAAAATGAATTGATACTAGTAAGGTATGTGAATAGGTAAGAACTCAATGTATCTTGAATCTAAGTCAATATCTTGGACACAAAAGAGTTAAGTCAGGCTGTTGCTCGACATTATTTTTCTACTTCATCACGGGAGTTAAATAGTTGATTGCTCCGTGTACTCTTTTGCGATTATACCAGCTTTCAATGTATTAAAAGCGTGACAATTTTGCAGTTTCAAAATTTAAATATCGGTTTCTATAAACCTCTTCTTTTTTCAATGTAGCGTGAAAAGATTCAATGCAGGCATTATCATAAGGGCATCCTTTTCGGCTAAATGACGCAATCCAGATGCCTTTTGGAAAGCTGTAGAACGTGAAAATATACGGATTTTCAAGCAATGCCTTCGTTACTTTCGGGTAAATTGATTTCCATTTCTCCACAAATTCTTGCAGTGCTTTATGCCCCATTTCGAGGTTGTCTGCACGATAAACAGTCTTAAAATCTTCGCAAATTTCAGCTCGATCTGTAACACGTAACTTTATGTGCAATATTACGTGCAAGATGCACACAACACGATTGATATTTTGACTCGGGAAAGACGGAGAAAATACTATCCGTAGTGCCTTTTAAACCATCTGAAATGAACAATAATATTTCTTCTGTGCCACGATTTCTGATATATAGAATAACAATTTAGCTTCTATTAGCTGGTTTAGATGAGTAACAAAGTCCCGATTCCATTTTCAAAGAATAAAAACAATTCAATATTTCCCTAACTTCCTCGTCAACCATCATATTTCCTAAAAAAGTACATAAAATTAATTATCAGTCTACCTAACCAAGGGGGTATATGGTGAGCTATACAGTTCCGGGAGGTCAACCGCAAGGAAGACCGATCTTTGTCACCAGCAAAATAAGGGAAGCGATGATTGCAGAGTTAACCGCAATTAATGATTATTCATACCATATTGCAAACTCAAATATGGAAGAGGTCAATAAGGTTTGGAGAATGATTATGTTGGATGAAAAAAAACATTACGGAATGTTTCTAACGCTGCTACGTAAATACGATCCCGTACAATATCAAACCTATAACTATTATAAAAACACTCAATTTGATGTAAAGGAACCAATGCAAAATTATAAACCTGATTATGATAAACAATTGATACTAAATCTTATCAGAAATGATATTAAAGGTGAGTTGGAAACAGCCGTACTTTATGACCAATATGCATATGAAATTCCTTACACCGATGTCAAACATGTTTTCACAGTGATTAGCCGTGATGAGAAATACCATGTTGAACATTTAACGAAGCTCTTGATAAGTTATGATTCTGATCCCTACAATGGTTTGAAATAAATCGACGCTAGTCAAAAAAATTTTAATCCAAATATATAGTTCAACAAACTTATTCTGACCAGCCTGTGTAAAGGTTGGTCTCTTTCTCTTGGGTGGTTCGTTTTTTGTTTGGGCATTATGCTAAAACACCATTTCTCCCTCTTCGGAACTGAATATCCTTCAAACTCTCCACGGTTTGCAATAATAATTTCAGGTAGGTGCTTAGCTGGCCATTGTTCCTCGAATCATTGCTATTTACTAGGATAAGGAGGAAACGCCACGGTGTATAGCATACTCTGCTCTAAAATTTTTAAAGATATAATAAAGGTCGTCAAAACAAAAATGCCGATCTCGTCACTTTAGATCGACATGATGCTGTTATTTAATTTATCTATCTACGCGTCTATTATTAGCAGGTAATCCCTACTAAATAGACGCGTTTTTATATTTCTTTAATGACTAGTTGGTGACAACCACTGAGCCAGCTTTTCTACATCTTCGCTAAAAATTCGATCTTCATTGATTGTAGGTACAACTGCGCGTACTTCTTGCCATTTAGTATAAAGTTCTTTAGACATTTTCTCTACGCCCCTATATTCAACTGCTTGTGTTGCACAAATGGCTTCTATTGCTAATACCCTTCTAGCATTTTCAATTATTTGATATGCGTGTCTCGAACCTATTGTTCCCATACTAACATGGTCTTCTTGATTGGCTGAAGATGGAATAGAATCGATTGATGCCGGATGAGCCAACGTTTTATTTTCGGATACAAGACTAGCTGCTGCATATTGTAATATCATGGCTCCAGATTGCAGACCTGGTTGTGCGCTTAAAAATGCCGGTAACCCTTCACTTAATTGAGGATTTACGAGACGTTCAATTCGACGCTCCGAAACGTTTGCTAATTCAGCCGTACCAATCTTCAAGAAATCCATAGCAAAAGCGATTGGTTGACCATGGAAATTCCCACCTGAAATAACCGCACCACCATCATCAAAAATAAGTGGATTATCAGTAGCAGCATTTATCTCAATTTCAAGTTTCTCTTTCACATAATTGAGTACTTGCCAGCTAGCTCCATGAATTTGGGGAATACAGCGAAGAGAATAAGCGTCTTGCACTCGTTTCTCCCCTTGTTTAGTTGCTAATTGACTTCCAGCTAACCAATTACGCATACGTTCCGCTACGTCCATTTGCTCTTTATAGCCACGTGCTTCATGAACTGCTGGATGGAAAGCATCAACAATTCCGAATAAGGACTCCATCGTCATTGCTGCAATCCATTCGCTGTCATAAGCTAGTTTTTCAGCTTCTAAATAATTTATAACACCTTGAGCTGTCATTGCTTGGGTTCCATTTATTAGCGCTAAGCCCTCTTTCGCCTCTAATGTAATCGCTTTCAAATTATGCGCTTGCCATACTTCAGCTGCTGGCACTTGTTCATTCTTTTGCCAGACAAAACCTTCACCAATTAATACTAAAGCTAAATGTGATAATGGTGCTAAATCACCTGATGCACCGAGTGATCCTTGCTGAGGAATGACTGGATGAATTCGATTATTTACCATATATGCAAGGCGTTCTAACACTTCTATCCGAATGCCAGAAAAACCTTTTAATAAAGCATTTAAACGTAGGACAATCATTGCTCTAGAAACGACTTCAGCAAAAGGAGCACCTATACCACAAGCATGTGAACGAATTAAATGAAGTTGTAATTGTCGCGTATCTTCTTCTGCAATTTTCACATCACTAAATTTCCCAAAACCCGTATTGATACCATAAACAGTTTGATCTTCACGGACAATTTTCTCAACAGCTAAACGGCTTTTCTTAACAAGTTCTATCGCATTTTCGTCTAATTTAACTTTGACGTCATCATTTAGAATAATATTTAGATCCGCCAATGATAGGTTCTTTCCGTCTAATATAATCATTTAACAGTCACATCCTTATTATCATTTTGAAAATACTCTATAGCAATTCGCCGAATATGAACGAATCCAAAAGGCGATTTGAATGAGAAATTCTCCTAAAACACTACTTTCATTCTACATAAAATCCAATTGAAATTAAGTACTTTTTGTAAAAAAGTAAAAATTTCTCACGTGCTATCAGTGCAGTATTTTAGCATGATAAAGTTGTTGACATTGTTTTGAAAACTCCAAACACGATTTATTACTCAAATTATTCTTCTTCCATCGTAAAAGGTTCTATTACTCTTTTTTCATGGGACGATAACACAATATTTGTTGAAGGCGTGCCATATTGCATCGAGTCATCAATAAATCGTTCTAGACTTTCTACAGAATGCGTTGCTATCTTAACAATATAACTAATCTCGCCTGCCACTCGGTAACACTCAAGTACATCCGGATGATTATGACAAAAATTCGTTAATGCTTTACAGTCCTTTGATTCAAACAGAATAATCGCACGCATAGAACGATTCATCTTCTTCAATGCAACTTGTGCATGATAACCTTCAATAATTTGCTGTTCTTCAAGCTTTCGAACACGCTCTGTAACTGCAGGAGACGATAAATGAACGATTTCTGCTAATTCCTTCATAGTAATTTTGGCATTTAACTGTAGTTCCCTTACTATTTTCTTATCTACTTGGTCCATATTTCCACGCACCTTTTTTTATTAAATAGAATAACCTAAAATCTTTATAATTTAAATTCAATTGAAGAAATATCCTTTTTTAACTCATGTAATATACCTTTTTAGTCAATTAAAATAAAAGATATCGGAGGAGGGATTAAGAAATGAAAAAAATATTACTGTTATTAGCTGACGGCTTTGAGGCCGTAGAAGCTAGCGTTTTTACAGATGTGCTTGGTTGGAACAAATGGGAAGGAGATGGGTCGACTGAGGTTGTGACAGTTGGTCTCCGAGATAAATTAACTTGCACTTGGAATTTTAACGTTGTACCTGAAAAAACAGTTGATGACATCCAATTAGATGAATTTGATGCATTGGCTATTCCCGGAGGATTTGAAGAGGCAGGCTTTTATGAAGACGCATTTAGTGAATCATTTTTGAAAGTAATCCGGCATTTTGATGCAAAACAAAAACCTATTGCTAGCATTTGTGTTGCATCATTAGCACTTGGTAAAAGTGGCATTCTGACAAATAGAAAAGCAACGACTTACGCTCACCCAACAAGTATAAGAAAAGAACAGTTAAAGAATTTTGGCGTAAACGTACAAAATGAGAGAATTGTTCAAGACGGCAACATTATTACATCATCAAATCCCGGTACTGCTTTTGATGTCGCATTCCTATTACTTGAAATGCTAACGACAAAAGAAAATACACATCATGTGAAAGACCTTATGGGATTTGCCTAAATAAAAGTAAATTAAGCTAATGTATTTTCAATTCATAAAAAAACTGCTAAGTAATCGATTTTAACGAATACTTAGCAGCTCATCTTACTCTTCTATTTTTATATGCACTTTTAATTCAAGTGCAACATTCCCTTGTATTGCCTTACTGATCATGCATGTTTTTTCAGCTTTTTCTGCAAGTTTTTGCGTTAGACTAGCATCTCGTGCCGTTGAACCGTTTGATAAAATGATTTCTGGTTTATGGATGATTTTCTTATACGTAAAGACTCCATTCGTTACATCAACGATTCCTTCAGATTGCATCGATAAACTCACTACATTGATACTTGAGCGCTCAAGCATAGCGGCTAACGTAATAATATAACAAGTCGCAGCAGCTCCTAACAACATCTCATCTGGATTTGTACCAATACCAGGCCCATCCATTTCAGATGGAATTGATACTTTTGATTGTAGTTGACCAGATGCGATTGTACCTACCTCATTACGACCTCCTGGCCAATTCGCAGTCAAATGAAAACTGTGTTCTGCCATGATTAAACCTCATTTCTAATCCGCAAATGAATAGTATTTTTCTGTATATGGATCGAATGCATAACGCGAAACTACTTTATTCTTTTCAAGCGTAATAATATACATTTCTAGCCCCGAATAGTCGACAATTGTCCCGCTAAACTTGCGATCTTTCACAGCTTTTCCGCCCTCGGTACGCGAAATAATTTGCGTTGCATCTTCTACATTAAAACTCGGTACATGCTTTTGGAAATAAAATGGAGCAATTATTAAAAGTACATATGCAATTATGATAAGTACATTCTTTTTTCTTATATTACTTTTTTCAACCAATAAAAAGTAAGCGACGAACAATAATACATTACCGCCAATAATATAAACTGGTATATCTCCTAGACCATTAATAAATAGATATTTTTTCCCTATAAAATAATAATACAGCATCTGTAATGTTGAAATTACAAGTATTCCTTGTAAAAGTCGTTTTCTCTTATACATTTATGTTTCACCTCAAAAAATTTATAAATCCTATTTTCAATAGAAAAGCATTCGAAGCCCACGACAAATTATGCCATAATAGAATGCAGATTGATAGAAGGAAAACCGGTCACTCTATTGAAGAAACATCGGACAAGCATTTTCGTTTTCACAACGATCCTTATTTACACTCTATGTACTCTTTTCGCCTAAACCAATAGCCTATCTAGTGAAAAAGATGTTTGATGGTGGCTTTGCAGTTTAGCCTGGAAAATATAATACCATCGAGAAAAAGACAAAGAGCTTGAATACTATCGATTATGATTATAAGTATAAAGACGGTTACCTTAATATCATTGTTCCCAAAGACAGGTCAGAACATGTAAACGTAATGATCAATTATGCCTCGGCATAATTGCGTCCGGAATCGGCTTTGTGCTTGCACAAAGAACTCCTTTCCGATTCAGTGACATCCGCCGGAGGCTTTAACTTCTTTCAGCGGGTGTTTGGACACCCGCTGAAAAGCAGCTTAAATCCGCATTCATCTCACCACCTATAGAGGTGGGAGACTTTTGCTGAAAGAAGTTAAATTCATGGCGATGCATTGGTGCAATCGTTATTGATTTTGGTAAGCGAAAATAGAAAGGATTTATAACTATGCTTTTAGGACAAAGAATTATTATTATAAGTATAAGCTTCTATTCACTTTTCGTGATAATACTTTTATTGTACAAATTAAGAACTAGTAAATATTTCGAAGAAAACAATTTAATTAAAAATGAAAAAATTATGACAACTCTTTGTATTCTAAACTTCCTATGTATAATAGTTAATCCTTCTCTCCTGATTATTAATATTGGATTGAATGCAATGTTACTAGCACTATCATGCAAAATAGGAATTAGATTTATAAATGATAAATCCAATAAAATATATAAAATTATCTTAGCTATACTCTTTTTTATCTATCTAGTTATGCAGTTTATTACTCCAATAATAAGTAATGAATTTAATTGAAAGAATAATAGCTGATATTTTATTAGATGCGTGCCTTGCCATCGCTCCCTAATAGCAAAAAGCCTAGCTTTCTCTGTAAGAGTGAGCTAGGCTTTTTGTTTATTTGATTTGGATGGATGTGTTTCCTTTTAAATAATTTAGATATGCATTGAAGTACACTTTTACTGGATTAACTATTTTCTGCGTTTCAAGCCCTACTTGCCAATGGGTAGAATCATTATCCGACCATCTAGACCATGAATCTGTGTCTAGTTCTCTGCCAGATGCATCTTCTAATCCAGAGAATAATTGATAGGGTAATTTTCCATGTTCTCCTTTCATTTCCGCCTCAATTGAAAGCTTCGAAACATCAGTAATTTTAACTTTATCCTGATAGGATTCTTTTAATACTGTTCCTCTGTTCAAGTCCATGACTATAAAGGACTCTTTTTTAGGTAATGCCTGCACTTTATCAAATTTTAAATACAAGTTTTTAGGCTGTTCAAAGAAATTACTTTGTAAGAACAGTGTTCTTTGATGATCGTCATTTCCTCCGAAACTTGTAATTCCATTCCTAATACTACTCCAGACTTCCCCATGCTCATCTTCAATTCGGATATCCTCAAAATTTAATATTCTCATCGTATTGCGCCGATCAAAAGCGATATTAACAGCAACACGCAATGGATATAGCGTAATATCTTCTATAGTCATTTTTTGACCATCCATTATTATTTCTTTATTTATTGTAAATACTTTACCTTTTTGAATGTCCTTTTTCACTGTAAACGGAATATTAAAGCTTGTCTTTTGCTCGTTCTTTAAATTTAATTTCAGTTCAAAGTCTTTGGAAATATACTTTTGCTGTTCACCAAATGTAAATGTAATCTCATCACTTCGATATTTTTTATCCTGTTGATCTGGATTTCCATACTCTGTTGAACCTAAAAGACTTTTACCATTATGGAAAATTTCAATCTCCCCATAATCTCCTGAACTTAGTTTTGTAGGTGATTCAGTTGTATAAAATATGACCATACCCGATTCATCTACAATGACCCCATCTATAGTGACAGTAATATTATCTATTGTTTGCGATACTCCTACAGTTTCATAATATTCATTTTCAACAATTCCTTGAATACCTTTATCATACTGGATTAAATCAACTAAATGTTCTAGCCCTGGAATGCTCGCAACGGTTTTCGCAAAGGCCGGTGACACTCGAATGGATGTAACGAGTGTGATAAAAAGAAGGGCTGCAATAGAAATGGTCCAAGCAATACGTTTGAAGGAACGCTTCTTTCTACGTTTCGAAGATTGTGCAATTTGCATTCCTTGTTGGATAGCTTGATCAAGTGCTTCTTCAGGAATCGGTAATTTTTCTAAGCCCTTTTGCATGTCATGTAATTTAACTTCTTCCTTTTCATACATCTGCGTCCTCTCCTCCCTTTGACCAAAACGTCCGCAATGATTGTAATGCTTTATGTAATCTCGATTTAACTGTGCCTTCTGGTATATTTTCAAGTACTGCAATTTCTTTTATTTTCGTGTTTTGTAAGTATTTCAATGTAATGAGTTGTTGGTCTTTTTTAGATAAGGATGCCATTGCTTCATTCAATTCTAAAAAACGTGTGTCATCCATTATCGCAATTTCTCGTAGCTTATCATTTGTAGTAAAGCGCTTGCTCTTTTCTTTTTGATCCTGACAATAATTCATCATAATACGGATGAGCCACGTTTTTGTATATGCAGGTTCCTTTAGTGTATGTATTTTTTGATAGGCACGGACTGTTACTTCCTGAACAGCTTCTACCGCATCATGTTCGTTCTTTAGAAAGGCAAAAGCAGTACGATATAAATCATTCTTATACAAGCGCATGGTAGCTAAAAAGGCGGCGTCATCACCTTTAATTGCTTGTTTCGCTAGCTCTAGTGATTCCATCCTCTCACCTCGTTTCGGACTTTGTATGTATTAGACCTGGTAGTAAGTAAAAAGTTCATTGTATTTTTAAATATAACAAAAAAACGCCAATCGATTTTTTCGATTGACGTTTTACATTTATAATTCGTCGGCAAGACCGAGGATGATAATACCAATCATAATAATTGCAATGACTAAGTATTGTTTCTTTGTTAGTTTTTCTTTTAAGAAAATACGAGATAGTATAATTGAGAAAATACAGTATGACGAAATAATTGGTGCGGAAATAAACGCATATGCTGAAATTGCATACACATAGAAGAACTGACCAATTGTTTCTAAAACTGCTGCGTAAGTACGATCACGCTCTTTAAATATATTGAATTTCACTTTTTTATAAAAGCGAAGATAGATAAAACATACAACTGCCACGATAAAGAATGTATATTCATATGCAAGTAGCGCTGCATCTTCAGTCATAATTGTTAACTCGTCTAAGTAGATACCATCAGCAAACGTTCCTACACCATCTATTAATGCGTATAAAATCGGGAATAACAAGGCGAAAAATCCAAATTGATATTTACGTTCAATTTTAACTTTTTGAGAACGTAATAACGCATCGTCTTGTTGCTTTTCAATAACAGCAATCCAAATAACGCCGGCTGTGATAGCAATGATACCTGCAAAGTGTATCCAAGTAACTTCTTGTGGAAAGAACATATATAATAAAATCGTTGTAACCGCACCTGAAGCATTTTGCACTGGTGCTGCAATTGATAACTCTAAATAACGTAAACCTACATAACCGAAAACCATTGAAACAATGTACAATGTTGAAACGGGCAAATACGTTAACATATCTTGCGGATGGAATTCTAAACCTTTTACGAACATATAGATCGTTGCGTGAACCCCCATAACAAGACCAACCATAATGGTAATTTTCGTATGGCTATTTTTGTCGTTTGTGTCCGAGCCCTTTTTGTAAAATAAGTTCGCTGCTCCCCATGCAAGCCATGTTAATATTGCAAATAAAAACCACATAATCTAAATAAACTCCTTTTTAATGGTAACCTAGTAATTTCGAATGAATAGTAAGGAAAATAACCATTAAAATTATGGAGAGTAGTGCATTGTGAAAGCTTCGATTACATCTTGCTCGGTAGTGGAAATTACACCATTCTGTATAATAAGTCCATTGACAAATAGATTCCCTAAACTGAACAGACCGTTGGCTAAATAAGCTTTTTTCATGTAGAAATACCTCCGTTCTGTCTAATTGTATGTATTTTTTCTGTCAATGACAATAAGTATTTTAATAAGAGCGCTTCCAATTACTCAAGGACTTTAAGCCTTTATACAATAGAATAAGAACGTTGATTTCCGCTACGTGCGGACGCTTTCCGCGGGCGGGGCCGAGCCGCTTCCTTTGCTACACTCAGTCCAGGGTCTCGACTATCCCGCTTTTCCCGCTGGAGTCGCCGCTCTCCACTCCAATCAACTGGAATATGTAACTATTACAGCATACTATAAACGATATTTTTGAGGTGACGGAAAAAAATAAAGCTCATCACTTAGACATGGCGAGCACCTTAATAGTGGGAAGTTGATTGAAAAGTACGCTTAATTAAATGAATTATCCTATTGTTTAAACCTAAAAAAAGAATGTAAAAATGACAAAAGGCGAGAGTTCACTTCTCGATGCCTTTTGTCGACACTTCTATTAAATAATTCTCTGTACTTCTTCAATGTTCGGTATTCCTTTTTCTAAATTATACTCTGCCCATTTCTTTACTTCACTTTCTATCGCTCTATTCTGCCATTCAAAACAGCCACATTCCCTGCAATGACTTTCCATATACGTGTTATTACTTCGTCTTTTTTGATACACCGTCTCTTCCTTGCAATTGTAGCAATACAATTTTTTCTCCAATTCCATCAATAGCCACCTAACCTTTCTTTTTCATCGGTTTTAATTGTGGCTACAGCTTTCTCTATTTGTGCTCTATTTAATCTCGCTAATGGAGACTTTTTTATTTTCTCCATATCGAATCATTTTTCTTAAAACCTACAAAAGGGTGTTATCACAAACAACTATATAGACACAAAAATAAATAATTGACATTTGCTGGAGCTGTAACTATAATAGTTACAACGGGAGGTTAAATTTTAAATTAGTAGTCGATTTTCAATCGCAGTTCATATTTTATTTCTCTTAAATAGAAACATCACTACAAAATAAAATACTTTATACTCTGTAAAAGTGTAAGAATTTTTATGAATTAATCATATTTTTTAACGTTGTTGTAACTCATTTAGTTACAAGATTGTGCTACTACTAAAAAAGGAAGGTGACTTTAAAATGACTTTAAAAATTAAAGCTTATTCGGATTTTATATGTCCATTTTGTTTTTTAGGTAAAGGTCCTTTAGATGAGATTGTAAAGGAAAAAGACGTTGAAGTAGAATGGATGCCATTTGAATTACGTCCTAGTCCACATTCTAAAATTGATCCATGGAAAGAACCTGATAAATTAAGTTCATGGGATTCCTTTATCCTACCTACTGCCAAAAAACTAGGAGTTGACATGCGTTTACCACGTGTTTCTCCACACCCATATACCAACTTGGCATTTGAAGGGTGTCATTTCGCAAAAGAACATGGAAAAGGAAATGAATTTCACCATAGAGTATTTACTGCGTTTTTCCAAGAGGAACAAAATATAGAGGACGTAGAAGTATTAACAAATTTAGCAGGTGAAGTTGGTTTGTCTATGGATGATTTTAAGGACGCTTTAGTATCACGTAAATATCGCGAGGTTCATCAAAAAGCTCTAAATCACGCTTATGAAGAAGCGCAAATTATGGCTGTTCCAACATTCATTATTGGTGATGAAGTGATTCAAGGATTAGCCAGCAAAGAAAGATTAGCTCAAGTCATTGATAAGGAATTAAAAAAAAAGAAAACAAATGACTTTGATGGCATGCAATGCGATATAAATGGGTATTGTTAATACTAGATTTAAACTGCAGTGGAGTTTTGTAGGTATTTCCTTACTTTAAATAACAGATTACTCTGTCAAAAAAATCTATGTGTTTATAAATTATTTTAAAATTAAACTTATTTGGAGGAATTAAAAATGTCAGTAACAACAAACTTAAAAGAAGCAATTATTAACCGTCGTTCTATTCGTAAGGTGAAAAAAAATGAAAACATTACAAAAGAAAGAATCAGTGAACTATTAAAAACAGCTTTATATGCTCCGTCATCATTTAATATGCAAAGTGGACGTATCGTCGTAGTAATGGAAAATGAACACGACAAGTTTTGGGATATCGTAAAAGAAACACTACGCTCTCGTGTACCAGCAGAGAATTTTGAAGCAACTGCAGAAAGATTACAAGGTTTCCGCGATGGAGTAGGAACAGTACTATTCTTCGAAAACCAAAAAACAATACAAACAATGCAAGAAAATGCACCATCTTATAAAGAACAATTCCCATTTTGGTCTCATCAAGGCAGTGCAATGTTGCAATACGCAACATGGATGTCTTTAACTGCTGAAGGAATCGGCGCATCACTACAGCACTATAACCCAATTATAGATGAGGAAGTAAAACAAACGTGGGATATCCCAACAGAATGGAGCCTAGTAGCACAAATGCCATTTGGTGAGCCAAACGAACAACCAGGAGAAAGAACATTCTTACCTTTTGAAGATGTTGTGAAATTTTATTAAGAGAAACTCAATCAAATAGTGGAATTCTCCTTAATTCCGCTATTTAATTGAGTAATGCTTTTTCAATAACCTAACTCTTTCTCTGATTACAGACTAATAAAAAGGAATCCATTTTGAAATAGTTTTTTTCAAAATGGATTTTTTATTTTTAAAGAAAGAACAGTTTTTTTATAAGTTTGTCCAATTTTTTAAATAAACAATTGGACTTTATTATAAATTCTCAAACTTTATGAAAAATCACATTAACTTAAAAAGTTTCTACGAATCATAATGGGATATTGTACTAAAGTAATCCCCCTCTGTACTCCTAATTTTCCCGAAAACAAAAAACCGCTGATTTCTCATTTCTTCTTTATGGAGATGGCGGGAGTCGAACCCGCTTCCATAAACTCCAACACTCAAGCTTCTATCCGTGTACCATGCAAAGAAATGGATTCATGCATATGGTTTCAAACCTAGTGGTGTCGGGGGGGGTGTGGTACTTCCAAATTTATAAGTATACCCACTATTGATTCATCTATCTGGCATCCTCGCTTCAATAATTGAAGTTCTTTTCGACTCAAATCTGCCCTTCTCATAGAACACTCTACTAAACTATTATTTGTAAGATTTGAGTATTGATCTTTGTCATTCAAGTGTTAGTTAAGATCCACTGTATTGAGGTGCATGTAAAAATTGAGAAAGATCAAAGAATATTATCTTTTAAAGTAAAATGAATGATGTTGAAATGCTAAATGAGGAGCGAAAAAAAATGATAAAAAATGTCACAAAATAGATGTGAGATTCGTTATATAGTTTAGAACGAATAATGGAGAAGACTATTAAGGATGTGAGAAGTTGAAAGCAACCGCAAATGATTATGAAATTATGGAGGAACTTTACAATTTATACGAGCAAAAAATGTATCAAGTAGCTTATTCTATTTTACATAATGTTCAACAAGCAGAAGATGTTGTTCAAGAAACTTTTATTTTATTATTGGAAAATATCCATAAAATCAACGATATTGAAGATCATAAAACTAAGAGCTTTGTATTAAAAAGCACGAAAAATAAAGCCATTGATTATTATCGTTCAAATAAACGATCCATAGAGATGTTTAATAAATTTAAAGAAGTTCCACAAGAAGATACATGTGATAACGTGACGCAAAAAATTCAACGATTAATTACGAAGGAACAACAATATCAACTATTAGAAACATTATCAATGATTCACAAAGAAATAATAAAGTATCTTTTATTTTATGAATTAACGACAAAAGAAACTGCCGAAATATTAGGGATAAGCGAAGGAACAGTCCGGAAGAGATATGAAAGAGCAAAAAAAGTAATCATTAAAAATACAGGAGGAAAAACATATGAGACATTGGAAGAGTAAGCAAAAGCAATGGAAAAAAATAAGTGAAAAAATTGCTATGGAAGAATTTGAAAATGTCGAAGAACACCATGAATTTTCTAAGGAATATAATCTAAAAAAGAAAATTTTTCTTAATGAACTTAAAATGCAAGGCAATATGAAACGTAAACAATATAAAAAGCGTATGCGCCTTATAATGGCGGCAGCAGTATTATTTATTGTTGTTCCGACAACAACATATGCAGGAGTAAGCATTTACTCTACAATCATTAATAAAGAAAATTATGAAACAAATTATTTGATTAAAAAAGAGGATAAAACTAAGATCGCATACGAATACGTAAAAATGGAAATTGGTTATTTACCTGATAATATGGTGGAGGATAAGGATTCAGGTAGCATGAAATACTCATATAAAAATAGAATAAATGAAGGAGGCCTTTCATTTATTCTATGGAAGCTAGATGGTGATGCAGATTTTTCAATTTTAAATTCGCTTGAAGCTGACAAAATAGAAATCGGAAATCATAAAGGAGTATTAATAAAAAAAGAAGGCGAATTTAACAGACAAGTATTTTTATTATTTGAAGAAGAAGGTTATGTTTTAGAAACATTTGTAGGTGATGATGTTAACAATCAAGTTATGGAAAAAGTATTGGCATCGATTTTCTTAGTAAAATCTGACAAAGATCAGGCAACACCAAGTTCTGTTTATAAAGAAGAAGCAGTAGAAGCTTTGAAATCGGAAAAATTGTCAAAAGACAGTAAACGAATTTTCTCAATTGGTTCTACAGCTCCAGTAGAAATTAGTAATAGAGGAGAAAAACATAAATTAGATTTTGTTGTAAATAACGCGAAAGTAATGGATTCTATTTCGCAATTTGATTCTAAAGATTTTAATGATTTTCATTCAGATTTGTTGGAAGAGAGCCAAAATAATTCTGGAAAATTACCTTTTTATGAAAGAGAAACTTATAAATCGGGTGACGGAAAAAATACTATAGATGAATTAATTGATACATCTATGATTCAGAAAAAATTCTTATATTTGACCGTAACTATAGAAAATAAAGAAGACAAAAAAATATCTGATTTTTATTTTTCACCACACTTTATTTCTCTCAAAGACAATGGTGAGAATTGGAGATTTGAATTAGAGACCTATACTTCTGATGAAACTAGTAGTGAAGTCGCTTATCTAGATGGGAATGGAGAAGGCAATTCATATTACAAGCTACCTGATTTGGAACCAAATGAAAAACGTGTTGTACATATTGGTTATTTTGTAGATGCGGATCAATTGAAAACTGCCTTTTTAGATATCTTTAATAATAGAACTATCATGGAAAATGTGGAAGGTAACGACAGATGGTGGATTGATTTGAGGCAACAATAAATAAAAAGTAAACCTTAGATTCCTTTTAAAAAGGATGCACTGACCTAGAAATATGAGACAAATAAAAACACCTTTCGTTGAAAAATGGGTATCCTACCTTTAAAAACCAACGTGGAGGTGTTTTCTTTTTACTTACATCACTCTTTCAACTAAATTGGTATTATATTGAAATAATTAGATGTTGGTTTTTAAGGAGAATCTACACCCCCTCTCATACGTATACAAATAAATAGCCTTCTAGCTAAAAAATCCGGAAAGCATTTTTGGTAGAACTCATAATGGAGTTTCGGTTTTCCATAGTTTAATACCGAAAGTTTGTCGAACTTTGAAATAGAAACTTATTGGATCATCATTTTCAACATTAAAACTAAGTTTCTTCGTTTTATAAAGTCCATCATTCTCCACATAAAACTCATGAGAACTAAATATTTTCTCTCCTAGAGAAAAATTAAGATAAGCATTGATAAATAAAGCTAGTTAAATTAATCTTCCGAAAAATCATGAACATAATTTCTTTTGCCCATTTTTACTTGGAAACGAGTTTTCATCATCGAGGACGCTGCAAGTACGATGCTCCCCTTTTGATTGAAATTACCGACTACCGCAATCGGTGTCTTCATAACATCTAAATTCTCAAGCGACGCAATGCAACTCGCATAGAAGCAACGCATATCGATACACATGATGGATCGCCGTGACGCGTTCTCATACATAAACTCATCCTCCACTAGAGAATATTTGTTCTTATTTTAAATCGAGACATGCGAGATGGTCAGTGGGAATATTAGGTATTTATAATAGATTGTCAATTTACGCTCAACTTTTAGAGTTTTACGCTCGTTCGAGGAAAGTTTACGAGTGTTCAGCAGAGATTCACGCTCACAACGGCTTATTTCTCTGAATCGGCTACACTAAGTTGGACATAAAAAATAAGGGCTTGTACACTTAGACTACCAACTTAAAGGAGCGTGCTACTATGTCACGTCAACGTCGAACTTTTTCATCTGAATTCAAATTACAATTAGTGAAGCTTTATGAAAATGGAAAATCTCGTGCAGATATTGCCCGAGAATATGATATAACGCCTTCGGCTTTAGATCGTTGGATTAAAAATCATCAAGAAACCGGTTCATTCGCTGCGAAAGATAATCGAACAGAAGAAGAAAATGAGCTAGCTCGTTTACGCAAAGAAAATCAACGTTTATTGATGGAAAATGATATTTTAAAGCAAGCAGCGCTGATCATGGGACGAAAATAGATGTGATTCGAAATAACGTTCACAAATATTCGGTATCAGCAATGTGTGACGTCCTAAATCTCCCGAAAAGCACGTATTATTATCACGCCAAGGTACGTGAGAATTTGAAAGCTCAAGCTGAAGAGGCTGAACTCGCTTTAGATATTGAACGTATTTTTAAAGAAAGCCGAAACAA
>NZ_JBNNTI010000012.1:0-92612 GCF_050278625.1 Viridibacillus sp. NPDC096237
ATTTAATTAATAATCGCCCAAGAAAATGCTTGGGCTGGAAATCTGCACACGAAGCGTTCATGGAGCAAGTGTTGCACTTAATTTGACAAAGTAACATATATTAATAAAGTTCAAATATCAACAATAAGTTATAACATAGCCTAAATAAAAAATGACCAACCCACAGGGCAAGTCATTTACTTGGAATACAGACAAATCTACTTCATGATATCGAGTAACGAAATAGCTTTTAAGAATTATAAAATAATAATCATTATCAATATGTAAATACTATTCAACCTTATTTGCCAGCATTATTTTCCGATGGGAAGCAAATAGTAACAGTAGTTCCTTCATTTATTGAACTTTGGAAGTCAATTGTTCCTTTATATTTTGCTGCTATATTAAAGCAAATCATCATACCTAATCCGGTTCCTTTGCTTTTTAAAGAGTAAAAAGGTGTACCGAGGCATTCAACTTCTTTTTCAGACATTCCGCGTCCATGATCTATTACTTGAATCTCTACAAAATCCTTTTTCTTTCCACCTTTAACAATAACGGAATCGCCAATATCAGAAGCCTCTATTGCATTTTTTATCACATTAATAAGCAATTGTTTTAACTCTATATTGTTCGCTGCGATATAACAATCTTCTGTTATGTCTAATTCAATATTATTATTATTTAAAAGCCCATATGAATTTAGTAAATCGGTTACGCTTTGAAGGACAACTTTTAAATTCACTAATTCAATATTTAGATTTTTTTCTGGTTTCGCAATAGATAAAAATTGAGATACCACACTCTCAGCTGTATTTAATTCATCAATCATCAAAGTAAATTGGCTCTTTACAGCATCATTAAATTGCGGATCTCTTTCATATAACTGCAAAAATCCTTTAACAACTGTAACAGGATTTCTAATTTCATGAGCAACAGCAGCTGCTAATTGTCCAGCTGTCTTTAAACGCTCTGCTTCTTTCACTTGCTCATAATATAATTCTTGTTTTTTAATACGCATATTTGTTAGATAGTAAATAAAATAAATGAGAACTTGACTAGCTAAATAGTTAAAACCGTTCCCTACTAAGTCTTGATTTATATAGATATATAGATCTCCCTGATCAATTAACGCAATAAAACCGAACGTAAATGCTATTAAAATAGCGTTGATAACTAAAGAAAAATAAAAGAGCTTAGAATCGAAAAACATAATAGCAACTGCTGGAATAAAACAGAGAAAAATAAAGTTCGACCAAGTCTCTGGATATAAAAAGAAAATATTATAAAAGTAGATGAAGGCTTCAATAATAATAATTGTTCTAAAACCATGCGTTCCATACTTAGGGTAGAGCAATAAACTTATAGATATAATTACAACAAATATGAATTGAATTGCACAACCAATTCCTAGTTCACCATCAAGTGGGTTTTTAATCAACAACCCCATAGTCATAAGTGTTATTACTAATAATACTGTAAAAAAATATACCCTCTGATTATTACGTATATAAGTCTTATACATACAAACTCCTTTAATAGTATTTCAACTTTTCAAATAGGACGTAAGATATCTAATAAACGAACAAATACAAAAAGGAAGACTTTTTTTGTAAAATGCATTTACCAACAAACAAATCACAGAAAAAGATCTTCCACATAACTAAGTTTACACCAGTTTTTGACCAACCTCTAGTAAAAAAAGAAGATATTAGGTAGTTTTTTTGTACAAAACACGCATCAGACTTAAAACAAACTGAATAATCTTACTCTCCCATTTCAAATCCTTATTCACCTCGAATATGCTATACACCTTCAGCTGTACTAGGTATTACACCATATTCTATTAAATAAGCACCTAGTGATTCACTTGTGCCACCTGTTGCTGGTTCTTCTGTAATTCCCATGGCAGCTGCAAACATTGTGATGTTCTCTTTATGCGAATTGTACATTCACCATTATTTTTAAACATAATATCACACTCCTAGAATCACTATAAGCAATTTAAAAAAAGTAAGTATATTATATTTTTGATATATTTCGCTCTCACGCAAACGAACGCACACCATCCAATAAGGGGGGGCAACAAGGCATTCGTTTGTGTCAGAACAAAATAAAAAGTACCACTAAGGGTACTTTAATCATTATTAGTTTTCGTGAATATTAATCTTCAACTTTCCATGAAAATTTGATCAAACTATCACAACACCCTGCTTATAGATTTTCGTTCCAACGTATAGCGGTTGGAGATAATTCAACAAGTTTTACTTTTCCTCAACTATTAGCCTCCTTTGATATTTAATATAAGTTAACGAAATTCAACTGCCCCATTATCTGCTGCCATTTCAAAAGCTTTTTGCCAATTACGGTATAAGTCAATCCAGTATTCACCTTCATCCAATGTATCTGCGAAGTCTTTTGCTTTTTCTGCATTATCATAGAAGTCTTTTGCTAATTTTTTTGCTACTACAAAGCCGATAACACCTTCATTGTCCGCAAAATTTATTAGTTCTTGAAATGCTTCATTGTTTGAAAATTGTTCTAACTTTGAACGCCACCAGTTAAAACCACTGTAACTACCAGCACGGAATCTAAAAACTTCTGCCCAAGTATAAACTTTTTGCGAGTCAATACCTTCTGCACGACCAGGAAAATTTTTTTCCGACCAATCCATACTATCTCCTGGCCTCCATTCCGTTGCCCAATTTAAAAGTTCTCCTTCCTCATCAAATTTAGGGTCTAAAACAACCGTTAAATTTCTGTATGTTTTAATATCTAATCCCATTTCATTCATCCCCTTAAATTTATTAATTATTAATGAAACTGACTACTTTACAATTTCCTGCCGTTAACTCTCCACCCCACGCTTAACCACTAAAGCCTGGTGAATAATCTCGTAATCTAGCAATTCAATTCGATCACCTTTGATTTTGATAATTCCCACATTCAAGTAGCCATGAATAAAGTTCTTTCTCACCAATATCAATATGGTTCTGTTTTAATAACTTTGCTAACTCCCTAATCAAGTTAGATGTTTGACTAGCAACTACCGAATCTGCGAATAATACCTTATGGCTGTTGTTGTTGAATGACAATCTTTTCTACGTTACATTTCCTCCTCTTTTAATTGAATTGCTACATTGATGATTGTGTCTGGATTTAACAAAACTTGTTCAATAGTGTCTGGTGGCATGTATGCTCCGTATTTTCTTATAGATCGAAGGACTTTTGATGTCACCATCGTTCGAAACGTTTTGCTGATCCGAGCTTCGATATAAGAAGTTAACAGTGCATACTTGATTTTTTGATGCCGTACATATCTCGATTTTGACCTGATACGTTAATTTAGCGTATTATTTAATCCTCATCCTCTTCCCCTTACACACACCAGTAGATTCTTGATCATGGCATTGGTATATTACTTTCGCTGAGGATTTAATCGATTCGTCGTGGCGTACTCCGCTCTTAGAATGTTTATTGCTGGGGGCGAGTAGTGCATTTAAGTAATTTTCAATTGTGCATATCTTACACAATTTAGCGCAAAAAAAATTAGTCCATTCAATATCTAAAACCACACCTATAGATTGTGCAACTTTTACACTTGGTATTAGACCATTCTCTATCTTGGTGTAATAAGAACGTTCTATTCCTACTTCATCAGCTACTATTTGTTGTGAAAAGTTCAATATCTTGCGTCGTTCTTTTAAAATATCAGTGAACATCTCGTCACCTCCTTTTGTATTTATTACTCATAATATATCGTGCATTTTTTGCACAGTCAACTGTTTTTGTGTATTTTCCACACAAATTAATTATTGTGCATAAAATTCACTTATAATAACCAAAGAGAAGGAGTTGATTTAGTTGGAATTTGGCGAAATCTTAAAACGATTAAGAAATAGTAAAGGGTTGTCCCAAAAAGAACTAACAGATAGACTTTTATTAAATCGTTCAACATATGCCCGTTATGAAACTTCTTCAACACAACCGGATTTTGATACTTTAAAAAAATTAGCAGACTTTTATAATGTCACTGTAGATTACCTATTAGGAAGAACAGACTCTCCTACTACTCCATCACCACTCTATAAGGATAAAAAAGAGTTCCAGGCATTCGTAAATGATCCATCGTTGCAGAAATGGTATAAAGACTTGCCGAAGTCTAGTGAAGAGGATTTACATAAGTTACGCAAGATGTGGGAGATTTTGAAGGATAACGATGACATTTAATACGATTCATAATAATGTCACTGGGCATTAATTTTTTACTTTTTTTATAAGTAAATATTGAAGATAATCTTATAAATGATTTTATGAGGTGATAATATGAAAACAAACATTTATTTAAACAATGAGAGATTTATTGCAGGAATAACCCTAAAAGATGAAACCGAACTTGAAAGCAACAACATGGCTCTTCATACATGTGTAAACCAAGAGAATGTAATGGAAAATCGCAAAAATTTAGCTACTTCCTTAAAATGCGAAGTACATGCTTTCGTCTGCGCCAACCAAACACATAGCTCGAATTTCCATAAGGTCACACTTGCTGATAAAGGCTGTGGCTCTAATCGTATTGATACCGCTATTACAGATACCGATGCCCTATATACTTATGAGTCAAATCTATTATTATGTTCTTTCACTGCTGATTGTGTCCCTGTTATTTTTTATAATGAAGTAACTGGCCTTATTGGCGTGATTCATTCTGGCTGGCAAGGTACAGTAAAAGAAATATCCTTAAACGTTTTTAATCATTTAATACAAGTCGAAAACTGTAATCCAATTGATTTACATATTCATATTGGTACGGCTCTTAGCCAAGAGAAGTTCGAAGTTGACACTGATGTATATGTAAAATTCAAAAACCTTGGCTACGCAGATGATTTTATCTATTATAATGGTGAAACTCACAAGTACCACATTGACAATCAGCAAACCGTAAAAAAACAATGTGAGCTAGCAGGAATCCCGTCTGATCGAATAATAATTGATCAAACTTGTACGTATTTAAGTCCGGAAGGATTTTCATATCGTCAGGATAAAAAAGCTGGAAGACATTTGAGTTTTATTATGAAAAAAGAAGAGTAATAAAATTAGAGCGGACTCAAATGTATCATCTTGAGTCCGCTCCTTTCATTGTTGATTTGGAATAAAGTTTGATTATTTTCTAGTAACTCTTCTTCGGCCAAAGTCCCCGTTCATAGGTCAGCAAAAGTAATCTTCACAATTTCTTCTAAGCTTAAAATAATCAATCCCTTAAATGGATTGTTCGAGAATCATGCCCAAAAATTCAGTGTACTGTACTATTCATCTGGAGTCCTGCCAAAATGACTGTATTCATTGCCAAGAGCTTAGGCTTCTTCCGAAGACATTGCATCTGCTTTGGTAACATGAACAGTACCAAATGGATGGTTAGGAGGAGCATATATCGAGTAAAGTTTTAGAGGGATATTACCTGTATTTGTTACATTATGCCATGTTCCAGCAGGTATCATTATTGCAGAATCATCGTAGACATTTCTTTCAAAGTTTAAATTATCTTTACTCTTTCCCATTTGAACAAACCCCTGACCTTGTTCAATACGTAAGAATTGATCAACGTTAGGATGTATTTCCAAACCGATATCTTCCCCAACCTTGATACTCATTAAAGTAACTTGTGAATGTTTTCCTGTCCATAAAGCAGTACGATACGTATTGTTTTGCTTCGTTGCTTTATTGATATTAATGACAAATGGTTTTGAACCATAATCTGTTAACAATATTCCACCATCACCATTGGAAGAGCGATAAGAATCAAATCTGTTTGAATGTTCTATCTCATTAGGATAATTCCAGTAAACCGGTTGTCTTTCATAGTTATACATTGGTACATTAGCATAATAAGTACATGGATACATATAAGGAACATAGTACATTTCCCTCAATCCCTTCACAGTTATAAAAATAGTTTATGCAACTTATTAACTTAAAGTACTTAGATTCAAAAAGACTAATTTTAAAGAAAGCATTTTCAGCCAAAAAACTTATTTTATTAAATAACCCGATTGTTATGCAGAGATCAAACAAGTACCTTTTAGCTAACACATTAATGTACGTACATCTCTTCACAATCTTTAAAGTTTCATTTACATAAATATCAATAAAGAAACCACCTCAACTCTAAGAAATACTATAGAGGTAAGGTGATTTCAATCAAATTTCATTATAAATAACAATCTTTTTTACAAAACTACATTCATTCATCGATACTATTTTTCTCAAACAAATAAATTTTAGCTCACAACTTTCTTAAAATATTGATAAATTTTTTCTAACTTTTTTGTTTGTCTTCCCTTTGGACTTTCCATATTACCAAATTCAAAAAACTTTACTCTTTTAATTCCTACAAAATTAAATAACGCTTTTCTCATCAATACCTTATGTGCATTATTCAACCATAAAAGTGGATACTTTGCAGGCCCCTTCATGGTGGATACACAAACGACGGACTTCCCTTTCAAAAGCCCCTCTGGTAATAGTCCCTTCTTATCTCGGTAAGCAAAATTCGCAGCGAATAATTGGTCAATGTAACCCATTAGCATTGCTGGGGGCCTCCCCCACCAGATTGGATAAACAAAGACTATTTTATCAGCCCAAGTAATTTGATTGCGATATTTCTCTAAAGAAGGATCACGATACATATCTCGCCTTCTTTTATTTTCATTAAATACTAGAAGTGGATTAAAGCCCTCTTCATATAAATCTAAAACCTGTAACTCTTTTATATTAGGATTTGCATTACTTCCTTTGATGATTTTTTGTAAAAATGCATAATTTAAGCTTTTATGATTAGGATATGTATAAACTATTAGTGTCTTCATAACGCACCTCTTTACTTATCATTCGATAACTAAAATGTACCACTTAACCAATTTCGTTGTCAAATGATAATTGTTTTATGATAACCCTTCTGTTATCTTCACTGTAAGAGGTGAAATTTATGGACAAAAATGCTCTATTTAATAAATGGGTTTCATTTACAACTTCTGTTCATCGTGTGACACACGAATTGACAAAAAACGCTAAATCAGATTCTATCACGCCAGTTCAATATAACATTTTAGAATATATTACAGTGAGTCAGCCTATTACACCAAGTGAAATCAGTGACTGTCAACATTTATCAATGCCGAACACAAGTCGAGAGCTAAAAAAATTAAGTGAAAAGAATTTAATCGAAAAGTTTAGTGATACTAAGGATCGACGAAAACAATATATTCGTCTCTCAAAAGAAGGGGAATCCATGATGAACGAGACATTTACATTAGTAGAATCCCGTTTCCTAAATCGAATACAAAATGCTTCAAAAGAAGATTTAGAGGATATTGACCGCGCCTTAAATATTCTTCAATCAAAATTATTTTTCTAAAAAACTATAGCTCCTCAATTAAAAGTTGAAAGCTAACTACAAATCAACTTTTATTGAGGAGCTATTTTAATAAGTATTCATGGAATATTTATTTGCTTAACAATTCATTGCAATAACATATAAGTTGCACTTAAAACTACTATAAAGCTCAATACCAAAACTTGTATAGCGAATGTAAAATTCGAATTTTTATGTTTCCTTTTCACTTGATGTAATTGGCTATTTGAAGAAATTAAATCCTCTTTGTACTGTTCATCCAACATTTCTTTTCTATTAATTTTTTTTTCACTTTCACTTAAGGAATTAAACCAGTTTATAAATTTTTTATAATCACCAATCACCTTTTTAGTTTCATCATACATTTTAATTTGTCCAAAATGAATCCACATCACTCTATCACAAAACGCTTCGATTTGAGATAATGAATGACTAACAAAAATGATCGTTTTTCGTTGGCTTTTAAATTCATTAATCTTATCTAGACATTTCTTGTAGAATGTTTGATCTCCAACAGATAATGCTTCATCTACAATTAATATATCGGGATTCGTATGAATTGATATTGCAAAACCTAATCGAGATTTCATCCCACTAGAATAGTTCTTAACAGGTTGATTAATAAACTTCCCTATATCTGCAAAATCAATGATATCTGATTTTAATTGATTAATTTCAGCATTACTTAAACCATGCATCAAACACTTTAGTTTTATGTTTTCTAAACCTGTTAATGAATTATTTAATCCAACAGAAATAGCAATTAATGAAGTTTCTCCATTAATTTCTATCGTTCCTAGACTTGGAGGAATTACTTGTGCAAGTAGATTTGAAAGAGTAGATTTGCCAGAACCATTAAGTCCAATAAGGCCAATGGCTTCTCCTTCATTCACTTCAAAACTGATATTTCTAAGCGCAAAAAAATGGTCTCTATCTTTTTTAAAAGAAATGATATCAAATAGTTTTTCTGATTGCTTACTATATAACCTAAAACTTTTTGATACATTCGTAAATCGAATTTTCGGATGCATTTCTTTTCCTCCGACTATAGATAGTCAACAAATCTATCACGAAATTTTATATGCATATAAGAACCAATTGTCAGTATTAAAATGGTTATACTCCAAAAATAAATGGTATAAGGAAAATCTTCGAAAAACCATTGTCCACCTAACAAAGAGTACCTAAATCCTTCGATAATATAAAATAAAGGATTTAATTTCAAAATACCTACCAATAGTTCAGGGAAATTTTGAACATTCCAGACGATTGGTAAGAAAAACATCATTAATCGAACGATTGATTGTACCATAATCTGAATATCTCGAATGATAGTTGTGAGTGTTGATAAGAGCAGTGTTAATGCAAAAAGAAAAAAATATAGGCAAAATAAATAATATAGTATTTGTACTAAATAAATCCCCGAGAAAATACCATATATTAAAACAATGACAAAAGTAAGGATAATCATAGGAATTAATGAGATTGAATTCCCCACGATTATTATAGTAGGCAGTACACTTACCGGGAAGTTCATTTTAGATACTAAATTTGCTTTTGCGTAAATACTATTGGACCCCTGTGTAATAGTCCGGCTGATATATAGCCACGGCACTAGACCAATGATTAACCATAGAAAAAATGGGGTTCCCTCAACAGGAGAACCCTTTCTTATTCCTAAACCAAAAATGAGCCAATACACGCTTATTTGAATAAATGGATTTAATATTTGCCATAAAGCTCCCAAGTAGTGCATTGCATACTTACCTTTTTCTTCATATAAACTCAATCGAAAAATCAAATTAAAATGAAAAACTTGTTCCTTCAGAATCTGTCGAACAAAATTCATACAATAGTAGCTTCCTTTTTAGTATATTTATATAGATTGCCATAGTTAATATATTCAACATAATTCGGAACACGTTTCACTACATTTTTTGTATCAAAAATCCTTATATTCGACATGTTGGCAAAATCAGAATTTCCAAATTCCTTAAACTCATGATGATCTGATAATACGACGATGAGATCTGAGTCTTTCACTGCTTGCTCTAAATCTTGCATAACCCAATCTAATTTAATATGTGGATCATACGCTCGTATCTCATAATTTTGTTGAGCTTTTAATTGATTAAAAATTTCGATTGCAGGACTTTCACGAATATCATCAACATTTCCTTTATATGTTAGTCCGAATACAGTTACTACTTTTCCTTCGACATTATTCATTAGCTTATTGACACTCTCTACTACAAATTGAGGCATAGAGGTATTAATCGTACGGGATAACTTTATTAATTGAGCAATCTCTGGTGCTTTAGCAACGATAAAATATGGATCTACAGCTAAACAGTGTCCACCTACGCCTGGCCCTGGTGTATGAAGATTGACACGTGGGTGTTTATTGGCCATTTCGATAACATCTAATGTATTTATTTCTAATAGATTACACACATTTGCTAATTCATTAGCAAGTGCTATATTTACATCTCTAAATGTATTTTCCATAAGCTTGGACATTTCCGCTGTCTTCGCATCAGTTTTAATAATTTCACCTTTTACGAAAGTACTATAAACGCTAACCCCTGCTTCTACACATGCAGGAGTTAACCCGCCAACAATACGATTATTAAATACTAATTCATGAAGAATTTGACCAGGTAGCACTCTTTCCGGACAATGCACTAAAAAAATGTCTTTTCCAACAACAAATCCTGCTTCATCTACTAATGGTTTAATGACGTCATCCATACTACGAGGTGCAATAGTAGATTCAACAATAATTACATTACCTTGCTCTAAATATGGTAATACTGATTTTATTGCACTAATCACATAGGTTAAATCACAGGATCTATATTGATCATGATTATTAGGTGTTGGAACAGCAATAATAAACACATCGGCCTTTTCAGGAATGATTGAAGCTCTGAATGTTCCCATTGCAATGACTTCATCTAGTGCATCTTGTAGTCCTGGCTCTTCGATATGAATTTCTCCATTATTTAATGAATCAATTACTTCTTTCTTCACATCAACTCCTACTACCTCTACATTGTTTTTTGCAAACATGATAGAAGTCGGTAAGCCGATATATCCTAAGCCAACAGTGCATAATTTCATCATTATTTCCTCCAATATTCATGGTAAAAGTTTAATGGATTGTTGATGTACTAAATTGATTCATGTTGACATTGAAGTTGCCCTTTTAGCATTCTCACTTCCTTTCAAAATGATTCTTTGCATTCAATTAATTCGAAAAATATTTAACGATTTGCTTATATTTTCTCTTCTCATATAGAGCAGCAAATTTATCAATATCCAAAGAATTATTAATTAAATACTCTTTATACAATAAGTAAATCTTGTAGAGAGTATCAATTGCCTCTTGTTGATCCTCATACTTTATCTTTTTAATTCTAATGAGATACCAATTTTTAAAGTAGAAGTTAAATCTTCGCTCCATATATAAATCCAACAGGTTATTTTTTATCAAAAATGGTAGTCTTTCTTTCTCTAATGTATAATATTTTTCAAAAAACTCTTTCGTAACCGTATTCGTAACAGATCCTGATACAGCTGCGTAATAAATATGTATATCTTTATCAATCACAGCCCCTTTACTAGAATGCAACAGCAATTCTTGGAAAAATAACGTATCTTGACCACCTGCATTTTCAACCATTTTCAAGTTATTATTTATTATGATTTCCCTTTTCACTACTAATGCCTGAATACTTTGTGCCCTCAAGTCAGTATCCATTAATAATTGTTTTGGATAATTAATAATATTGCTCTGACATGCACCAATGACCGTTTCAAAATATTTAAAATTAACAATTTTCAAATTATTTAACTTAATCATATTTCCTATTGCTATATCTACTTCTCTATTACTTTTTAGTACATGTAACAATTGTGCATATCCATCATTAACGGCTTCATTGTCTGGATCTAAATAAGTTACATATTCGGTAGTAGCAAGTTCTGCTCCCTTATTTCTTGCTCTTGAAGCACTTCCACTTCCACCCTCATGAAAGAAATGGGTTAAGACGTTAGGATGTTCCCTGGCTATTCTATTAATAGTAGTAATCGTCTCTTTCTTCGAAGAACCATCATCTACAATGATGATTTCCATCTCCTTAAAAAGGCTACTTCTTTTAAGACTATTAAAACATTTGTTTAACAAGTATTTCCCATTATTAAAAACAGGTACGATAACAGATAATTCATACACAATTTCATCCGTTTCAAGTTGAGGATTCTTAGGTAAAGCATTTAATTCAAAGTGGTCAATAGAATAGCCATTATCGCTTCGATAATTTTGCTGCATCTTTAACAACTCATTTGCTTTGAAAGAACCGGACCAAAACACCGTTTTATATTTATCTTTTATCTCATTTATATAAGTATGTTCATTACCTTCAACTAGTTGGTTTCCATGATAGTAACTATTTTTTGAAATATAATCAGAGTTTGTATATTTAAATCCATTTATCATATCTTCTAGATAATATTCTTGATAATTATATGTTGAATTAAAAAATGCTATAAAATCATACTCTATTTTTAGATGTTCATTAAACTCAGCTTCTGTTACGATTTGCTTTTCTAAATAAGTTTGATGATTAAAATCTCTTATTACATTAGCACTCATAGAATCTACTACTACCAGTACTTTTTTTGAATGTAGCTGCCTACTATACCCAATACAACCTAATAGATAATCAAATCTTTCAAACGTAGTATGCGATGACATGACATTTCTAATGCCAATTACCTGATGTTTATACACCTCTTCACTAGTAAATCCGTTTATAATATCTTTCATTTCGTTCTTATCATTCACTAGAAAGACGTTTGGAAACTTATCATTCACCCCTACACTATAATTAGAGACAATTATATTTCCAATGGCTTGTAGTTCGTAAATTCTGTTCGCAAACATTGTTTCACTAAATTTTATTGAATTTAAGTTAATAGCCCAATCGTATAATTTATGAACTTTTTGAAGATATTCATGTTCAATAGATGGAGATATATACTGCAAATACTTTGATGGAAAAAAATAGTTAGGTTTATTTAACTGAAAATTCCTATCGATTATTTTTAATCTTCTATTCGCCTTAGTTACCCCATCGAATATCTCCATTGTTTCCTTTTGTCTTTCTGGATATTTCGTTAGCCAGGATCCAGCAAAGAAAACATCATTACTTTTTTGAATGTTTTTTATCCCAATTGGATTATGGTAAAGTGGATTTACGCCAAACTCTAAAACAAAGATTTTGTCATGATGACAGTCTTTTCGATAACTTTCAATTTTCTCTATTGCTGTAGTAAATACGTACTCACATTTTTTGGCTAACCCTATGAATGCCTCGTAATTAACAGGATCTTCTTTAGAGTAAAACACCGTTTTCACTTTATTCTTTTTAAAAAAATGTATCACCTTGTGAGCTTCTCTTCTTTTATTGGAAGAAGGATTTCCTAAACCATCCCACGTTTTATCTACACCTTTCCAAGTACTGACCACTAATAAAATATCTAATTGATTTTTGTAATCTTTATAGTTGGAAAATGTAATTGGATAAAAGTTTGCTACATCTTTGTATGATTGATATAAAAATTCATCGGCTATGATTCCGACATTCATTTTATACTTTTGATAATAACGACTTCCGTTGCTATCAGGTATCTTTTCAAGCATAGGTTTTATGTGATCAAAATACTCGAAATCAGCAACTTCTTCCCTATACTCTAAATATTCCTCTTTATCCATTTTATTTGATGTATCTACCTCTTCATCAAATAAAGTGAACTGTTCGATTGAGATATCTATTGGTAATTCACAATTTTTTAATAAATAGTCAATTTCATATTTTTCTTTTTTAATCGCATATTCGATTATTTCTTTTCTTGATTTTATTTGATTGATTTGCTCATCCAAATTAGCTATTTTCATTTTTCTTGCCTCGCTTAATTCTTTTCAGGAATCTCCAATATGCATAAGTTAACTTACCTAGTTTCGAATTACTAATTGCATAATATTGCGCTGATAATTGTTTGTACGACGTTAATAATTTTTCTTCACTTTCATAAATTCTTATAAGCTCCTCAAAAATGCTTATTTTAGACTGCTTTTCGTATATTAGTCGTTTTGTTAGTTGATCCAATTCTTCAGATGTGTCATTTGTTTTCAAATCCAACATAAACACTCCTATTATTTTTAATTAGATATAGTAGTTTCAATTGCTTTAAAATAACTTGAAAATCTCTTAGTATAAACATTCATGAACAATTCTTTTTCTCTATCCCAATTATAGATTTCACTTGCTTTTATACTGTTTTCACTTAATTGATTACGCAATTTTCTATCTTCTAATAACCTGTTTACGGCATCAGCAATTGCGCTTGGATTATGAGAGTCTATACATATCCCTGTATTTTCTCCCTCGATTACTCTTTTAATTTCAGGAAAGTCACATGCTACAACTGGCACACCTGCCATCATATATTCAAATAATTTATTTGATGAAGCCGAGTAATGGTTAAAGTTTGTATTATTTAATACTTGAAAAGCTAAATAAGCATTTATTGTATATTTAGATAGTTCATTTAGTGGTACCTTTGCTATGAACCTTACCTTTTCTTGAAGGCTCATCTCTTTCACCATTTTTACCAAATCAGCTTTAATTCTACCGTCACCTATTAGCACTAGCGTCCCTTCCTTAAATTTTGGGACAGCCTGTATTAATTGTTTCAATCCCCTACCAGCTTGAATGCCTCCTTGGTAAAGAAGGATCTTTTCATCTGTAGGTAATTGAAGGATTTTATGAAGGTTTACTGTCTCATTTGAAATGGCTGTCTGTTTAAATGGATAATTATGAACTACATCTGGATAAAAGCCATATAAATCTTCATTGTATTTAGCTCTTGTATGATTTTCTACTATCATGGAATCAATTCTTTTTATGAAGAATCGCTCCATCATGCCATAAATAGGACTATCGTAGCCTGTTCTACTAGTTTGTACTTCATGGGAATCGTAAATAAGTGGTTTCTTATTTAGTCGCCATTTCGAACATATAAAACCTTGGGGTAAGGTATTCAAATCATTCGAATGATACAGATCATATTTTTTCTTGCTGCCTTTCATAATCATTCGAGAAATTATGCTGCCTCTAATAAACACTGTCTTCACCTTTGTCTTTAGAATAAGAAGTCCCAATAAGGTTAGCGGTAGGATTACTAAAGGAAGAAAACAAGCTGTTAACATCCAAATTATAAAAGTGATAACGCCAACTAATTTATACCTCAAACAAAACCTGTAATACGTTTGAAGTATAGTAAATAAAATAGGATATCTCCGAACTCTATAAACATTAAAATTTCCAGCTCTATTTTCTTCGAATTTCATCGTTTGATCATTTGGATCATGTATACAAATAAGATCTACTTTATATCCCTCTTCTGATAAAGCGGTACATTCCCTAAGCACTCTAGCATCGTTCGTGAAATTATTCCAAACAAACATACATACGTTTTTACTCATAATGTTAAATCCCTATCTATTTTGCTGTTTAATGGTCCTGCTCCACTGAATTTATAATCACTTTCAAATAAACATGTTAATTTTTGAATATTTTTTTCCCACAAGAAATGATTTTTAATTAACTTAATACTGTTATTCGCTATTTCTTCTCGTACTTCAGGTTTGTTTTTTAACATCAAAATATATTCTACTATTTCAGCTGCATCTCGATTTTCAGAAACAAAGCCTGTTTGATTTTTTTCAATAAGTTCTTTTGAATATCCTGAAACAGCTGCTACAACTGGTAGTCCAGATGACATATAATCAATTAATTTACCGGGTAAAACCGTATCAAACACT
Source organism: Viridibacillus sp. NPDC096237 (assembly GCF_050278625.1). NCBI lineage: Bacteria > Bacillati > Bacillota > Bacilli > Caryophanales > Caryophanaceae > Viridibacillus > Viridibacillus sp. NPDC096237. Next base: position 15,282 of record NZ_JBNNTI010000012.1, read on the forward strand.
TCTTTATTATTTAATGCAAGTACACCAACATCATGATTTGCATTTAACTTTAAACACTCATTTCTAGTAGTTGGATTCTCAATTGTTACATTATGCAACTTGTTTTCTTTAATAAAATTGAATAGTTCATTTTTCTTTTGTCCATAGCCAACAATAGTGATCATAATATTATTTTCAGCCAAGTTATGAACTAATTCTTTGAGGAAATCTACATCTTGAGCAAGTCCAATATTACCTGTATAAATGACTTTAAAATGTTCATCTTCTTTATCTACTGGATTTACTTCATATTCTCTAGCAGCATTCGGAATAAATATGATTTTATTGTTATCTACTTTTGCCTTTTTCACTATATAATCCATGAAAGCAATACTATTAATGACGATGTAGTTTGCTTTTCTATATAAATAAATTTCTAATATGGAAAAAAACTTAATAATAAATTTATTATTAAAGACCCCAACCCCTTTTAATGATTCTGGCCAAAGATCTCTAATATCTAAAATAAATTTGGATTTATACTTAATTTTTGCTATGACTCCAACAAATGCCATAAATATTGCTGGTGATGTAACGAATACTGCGTCATATTTTTGTTTATCAAATAAAACATAAAACAACATTTTTAGAGAGATTTCCAAATAATGAATTAACCTATTTAACATACTAAATGCGTATTTCCTATTTTTAACATGCACTCTGTGAATATTTTGATGATCATTTAACGATTTGTTATTCCAAAACTGCCTATCTTCATATAGACTTTTATTCGGATAAGATGGTTCTGTTGTCAATACAGAGACCTCGTATCCTTCTATCTGTAATAATTGAAAAATATTATTCATTCTATTTGCATGGCTACCAATTTCAGGATGAAAATTTTGTGTGATAATCAATACTTTGGTTTTTGACAATTAGAGTATCCTCCTAAATTAAATGGTTTTACCGTAACAAGTTTGATTGTTGTTTTTTCATTACATCTGATAGCCTATTCATTGTAACATTAGTTTTTACATTATTTGTTAATGTAATGATTCTTTATTATTAACTTCTTGTAAACTTATATTAATAAAAGTAAATTATCGAAGTTTATTATTAAATTCGCTTCTTTATTGAATTTGTACTTTTTTAAAACTATAATTACTCATAAAGATCCCTTTATTCGAACTAACTCAGATTTCTTTTGAACTGACTCAACTATTCTTTAAAAGTATTACCGACTTTGATTTTCTGCTAAAATAAAAAAAACCATCTTCAAAAGAGGCTTTTGAGATGGTCATTTTGCTATTTTTTCATCAGTTAAGCGATACCCTTCTTTAAGCATGGGGATACTCAATCCGAAGGTCATCTGTAAATGAGGGTAATCTTTGAATCCCCTCCAATCTCCACCCCATTCAAATCCAAGTTCTTTTGCTAGTTCAGCGACTTCAAACCAATCGGATTCTCCATCCTTATTACCATCATATTCGATATCCCATTCTATACCGCCAGTAGCATTTTTTATAGCATAATCAAAGGCTAATCCATAATTATGATATGATTCTCCACCTTTTGAGTAAGTGACGATATTTCCTTTGATAGACCTTCCTTGTTCGTATAACTCATCCTGTTTTTCAAAGGATCTAATACCTGCTGTAATCATGACATCTATATTTTTATCTGCTGCTCTTTGTAATAAAATATTTTTGGCTTCCTCCACAATCGGATGTAGTCCAGTTGGTATTGGTGCTTCATCTCCTAGGTACGTATATTGGTCATTTTTTACTTGGTTGTATATAAAAAATATACTAATAGGGATAAGGATAAGGATAGAAATAATAATACCCATTACTAAACGATAATTAATACTGCTCTTCATGTATAATTGTTCTCCTCAAAAAATGATTCAGCTTTAGTATGAATCATTCATTTGTCTTCATTCATTATAACGTAAAATGAATGGGGACAAAAAAGGAGAAAATAGCTTAGATATTAGCTCAAATTTCAATTTTGAATATGAACAGTAGCCAATAAAGGCATGTTCTTTCTTCAAGATTCTTCGGAAGATTTTTTTCCATTATATTAAAACTCCTTCAAAAAATTGTTCTACCACCACGTTTTCAAAAATTGCATCGTGCTTTCTCTTCCAATTCTGATTAAACTATCTTTCGTCTCTTGATCTAAATCAAATTGTGTCGCGCTGTAATTTTCAACAGGTATGAAAATAATATCCTTTTCAAGTCTACGAGAAATATAACGTTCATCATGTGCATCTTTTATCGTTGTAAAAAGTGCTTCAAATAAATTGAGTCCATTATTAATTTTTTGAGGAGCCATATCTTCTCTAGGATTACTTAGCTTCAAGCCAATAACTGGACGTTCCTTTCGACCAGTTTCATCATCAAAAATCCATATGGGAAAATTACTAAGTACACCGCCATCCACTACTATCGATTCTCCGTTAGCAATCTTTAATTTGACCGGCTCAAAGAAAAAAGGAATACCACAGCTCATTCGTAAAGCACGAGCTACCGAAAATGACTCCCCATCTATCCCGTATTTTTTCAAGTCATCAGGCAATATTAGCATTTTGCCATTGGTTAAATCAGAAGCGATAAGCTTTATAGAACCATCTGGTAAATCCCCAAATGTATAAACACCTTTAACTGCAAGTTTTTTATAAAACCATTTTTCTAATGCTTTGCCTTGATATAATCCCATTTTAAAATAAAGATTGAGCCATTTTAGAAATGATAGTCCAAACAATGTTCTAGGTGGATCAAGAAGCGAAGAAACGTCTAGTTCATCTAACATCTTCTCTATTTCATCTGAAGTAAATCCAGCCGCAATAAAACTTGCAAAAATAGCGCCAGCACTTGTTCCAGCTACTCGATTAAAATGAATGTCCCTTTCTTCAAGCACTTGATATGCCCCTACATATGCAAAGCCTTTTATTCCTCCACCAGAAAATACCCCGTCGACAATCAATGCTTTCCCCCCTTTATACCTACTTGTATTTCTGTAAGAAATAAGAGCGTTATTAAGAACTTATGTCGAAAAAGCAATGAAAATGTTTCTCTTTTAAAATTTTTGTTAGATTGATTATCGAGAAACTAATGTTTTAGAATCTAATTAGGTAAATTCATTGGATAGAAGGTTTGTTTATACGTACCGTTAGTTTAAGACCGTTAATTTCCACTACGGTCGACGCTTTCCGCGGACGGGAGCCAAGTCGCTTCGTCGCTATGCTCCTGCAGGGTCTTAGACTGTCCCTTTCCCGCAGGAGTCGCCACCTTCGTTCCAATCAACTACACATGCAATATAAATAAATAAATAAATAAGACTGTTGATTTCCGCTACGGTGGACGCTTTCCGCGGGCGGGTGCCAAGCCGCTTCGTCGCTACGCTCCTGTAGGGTCTTGGACTGTCCCGCTTTTCCCGCAGGAGTCGCCACCTCCGCTCCAATCAACTATACATGTAATATAAACAAATAAATAAGACCGTTGATTTCTGCTACGGTCGACGCTTTCCGCGGACGGGAGCCAAGTCGCTTCGTCGCTATGCTCCTGCAGGGTCTTGGACTGTCCCGCTTTTCCCGCAGGAGTCGCCACCTTCGCTCCAATCAACTACACATGGAATATAAACAATCTTTTAAAGTTAGGAAAATCATGATTTAAAAAATAATCCTGAAAGAGATCAAATTGAAATGATTGCTTTGGATCCACTAGTACCTCAAAAACGATGCTATGGAATACCTTAAAAGGTCTTAAATGTGTTCATACAAGCGATGCTTACTTTTGCTGTGAATTTAAAGAAACTCGCTAATTGTCCTTAGTAAAGTTCAAAAATGGTATACAAGTTAACACTCAAAAAGTATTTTATCTATAAAAGAGGTTCTTAAATAACAAAAGACATTCAGGATTAAACCATTATGAATGCCTTTTATCTACATATTGAAGCCATCACTATTATGAAGGCTTTTCAGTGTATTTATAATTATAAATAATGGGATCTGGAATTACTTGAACGATTTTCCCGTCCTTATCGATATAAATATACTCAATATCTTTTTCATCTTCAAAAACAACTGTAAGGGCCCCCTCATTCCCAAATTAGTTTCAATTTTAAATTCACCTTCATCGTATTTTTCTATCAAATGGTTATAAATCTCTTTTTCAAGTATAAAGAGCTTATATTTGATTTTTTTCAAGAAAAACTTTTTGCTGGTTACCCTTTGTTATTTAGTAAATTAATGAACTTTATTGTCACTATACAAATTATATTTTGGATAAATTTCTCTTTATTAACAAAATATTTTATTTTAGTTTATAATTTTAGTTAAATAACATTTTAAGGTTGATTGAAATGAATGAAAAATTAGTGAAAGTACAAGAAGCTTTATTTGAAGATGATTTATCAACGAAGTAAACGATGGTACTCAATTTTGTACACAAGCATGAAAAATGTACGATGGGCGGTATTGTGCACTATGTGGAGAGTTCTCCTAGTACTGAAAGTCAAATAGTGCCGCGACTTGAAAAAAAAATTATCTCAAGCGTGACATTAACCCAAACAATCGTCGTGAATTGGTTGTCATGATTGCTGAACACGGAGAAGCGTATTATCGTCGAGAAGAACAAATTGACAAGCTCATTATTGAAAAATTTAATAGCAAAATGCCAGTTGGAGATTTAGAGCAACTGTGCAGCTTAATTCTGCGCTTGCATTAATTGTTGAGGAGGAAATTACAAACGATGGTTTGGAATAAAGTAAAAGAACAGCTTGAAAACACGTTTAATGGTACTGTGCTACTTGCGCAAGACGAGACAATTTTATTACAAGGTGCCTATGGGGAAGCTTCTATTCAAACACATGCTCCTATGCAACTTCATCAACGTTTTAACTTAGCTTCTGTATCAAAACCTATTACAGCATTAGGTATTTTACTATTAGTACAAGAAAATCAAATCACATTAGATGATGATATTAACAAGTGGTTCGCAAAATTGCCTTACGTTAATATTACCGTACGCCACTTATTACATCATACATCAGGTTTGCCCGATTATATGGAATTGTTTGCAGATCATTGGAACGAAACAACATTTGCGACAAATGAAGATGTGCTACAGCTACTAACTCGATATGCGCCACCTCGCCTTTTTGAAGCAGGTGAACGAATGGAATACAGCAATACAGGTTATGTATTACTCGCTCTTTTGATCGAGCGTGTCACTAATAAAAGTTTTTCTAAATATATGACAGAGGCTATTTTTAAACCTTTAAATATGATGCATACAACTGTAACTTCAACTACTTTTACAGAACAATATACAAATGAAATTGCACATGGATATGTGTATGATGTGTATGCTGGCCAACATGTTGACCCTGCTGAATTTGAAGAAACTAAAAGTACTATCTGTTTGAATTATATTACTGGTGATGGAGGGATCTATTCAACGGTAGAGGACTTATGGAAATTAGGTCGTGCTGTCATTCATGCACAACTTTGGGAAGAAGCTCTACTTGAGCAAGCCTTTACCCCATCGACTCTTACAGCAGAACAACCTTTTTCTTACGGAATGGGCTGGATTATTTATGAAGATGAACAGCTGGGAAAATGCGTATGGCATAACGGTGGTTGGCCGGGCTATGCAACTACATTTAAAATTCATCTGCAATCTAAAACCATTTTTGTCTTTTTACGAAGCAAAGAGCAAGAATTAGATTTTGAAATTGCGATCGGCGAAGCGATTGAAAAAGCACTTATCACAAATGAATTACATTTACCGAAAAAGCCTAAGCAATTAAAAGCTGTGCATTTACCAACTGAAATTTTAAAGTGCTATGAAGGTAAATACCAACTACAAGAACATCCTGAACATGCAATTGAAGTAGTCTTACAAGAAGACAATCGCTTATATATTTTCTTACCAAGTTCAATGCCACTGGAGTTACATGCGATTAAAGAAGATGAATTTTTCTTACGTGGTTTAGGCGTTCTAGTAACGATTAAACAAAATACTTTAACTGTTATCGAAGGAAATCAAAAAACAATCGCAATAAAATAATATCAAATTTGCAGTTGTAGCTTTAAAATAAAGTCATAATGTTTATAAAACAGATAGAAGTTTTACCCCTTTGGATTTGTTTATCTAAAGGGGCGTTTTATCGTGAATAGAAAAAAATGATCAAACTTTTTCCAAAATGGATTCTTTTTATATTTCTTAGAATATATGCTTAGATTTGTTTGATTTCTTTTAACTAGCATTCCCATAAAGTATAGAAAGTGAATTTAAACTGGAATCATAATCGTAAAAACAGTGCCTTTTCCTTTCTCACTTTCTACTTTAATCATACCTTTCACTTTATGTATGGTGCTATAAACCATGAGCATTCCTAACCCTGTTCCTTCCTTTTTCGTTGAATAATAAGGTTTTCCTAGAAAAGAAATTTCCTCATTTGTCATGCCAGTTCCTTGGTCTTTAATTTTTATGATAATGTTCTTCTTTTGCTCTGCAATATCAACCGTTAAGGTACCACCATTATCTTTCATGGCCTCAATCCCATTTTTATACAAGTTAATGAAGCATTGTTGCATTTGATTTTTATCAAAAGCTTTATGCAAAGAATTATGAAAACTCACATGTAAATTAACATTATACATATTAGCGTATGGAATAAGTATATTTTTGGCATATTCCGTTTCTTCTTTCAGATCGGAGTCCACCATGTTTTCACATAATGGCTTGGAGAAAGTTAGAAAATCACCCACGATTTTTTCAGCTCGCTTCAATTCTTGTAGTGAGTATTCAACATAATCTTTATCTTTTAATGAGATCGACTCTGAATGGCTTAATAATTGCAAAAAACCGCTCGTAATGGTAAGTGGGTTTCGGATTTCATGTGCCACACTAGCCGATAACTCACTTATTACTTGTAATCTATCTGATTGTATAAGCACTTCACGAGCTTTCATATTTGAGATGATACGCTCGATTAGAAGCATTAGAATGGTCGTCAAGACTACATGCGTAGTAATGGCATTAATAGATAATATCCAGAACTCTCGGTTAAATGGCATTTGAAAGATTAGTGTTGCAAGATAGAAACACACCGAAAAAAAAGAGAACATTGTAGCGAAAGAAATTCGATACCGACTATCTAGAGATTTAAATTTATTACTGCACATTGACACAACTACTAAAATGATAGTTGAAAATAGCAATGACTGTATTACCCCTTCGCCTCCAATAATAATTCGGTATGTATTAAGGACGATATAATGGAGTAATGTATATTTATATCCCCAGTAAAGTGAAACAATTATAAAAGGAATATATCTTAAATCAAAAATAAATCCACTTTCTAAATGAATAGGTACCGTCATGCATAAGATCATAATTATTGCTATTGTAATGTTAAGTATAGGTTTTCTATAATAAAGATTTCCATTTTCAAAAAATATGAAATATGCTAGAAATGGAATCAATAAAAACAGGAAATTTAATAGTAATGTTTGAAACAAAATTGTACTTCCTTCCGAGATAGATTTAACTTCTATCTATTTTTAACATAGCTAACACGATAAAGATAGATTGAATCTAACTTCCGCGGAAAATGCCAATCTCTATAAATAGGCATACTTTTAGTTTTCTCATAATGATGTAGTTTTTTAGTAGAGTTATTAGAGGTACACGTAGAACCCGCTCTTCCCCACTTAAAAGGAAAGGACTGAGAATTCTCTAATATATGGACAAATTATGCACAAACTATAACGCTATGTTCATGCCATTAATTCTAGTTCGAGTAATTATAATCTGCAATTTGATATCCTAGAGTATCAGTTTTTCCACTTAGTCTGTTTTGTAACTTCACGAAGCAAGAAATTCAGAAAACTGAAAAGATACTACTTCCTATAGCGATATTAGTTTACGAGCAATGAGATGCTCACATAACGTTGCTAAAGGTAAGCCAACCACGTTTAAATAATCCCCTTCGATACGATCAACCAAAAAGACACCTTCTGTTTGAATACCGTAGCCACCAGCTTTATCATACGAATCTCCAGTTGCGATGTATGCTTCTAATAATGCATCAGAAACGTTTTTAAAGACGACTGTCGTTTTTTCGACTAATGTTGTCTCAGTCCCGTCCTCTTCAATAATAGCCACAGCAGTTAATACATCATGTGCTGAGTTGCGTAGTTTGCGAAGATGTGACAACGCTTCTTCACGACTCGCTGGCTTATGTAGTAATTGGTTGTCTTTTGCAACGATTGTATCTGCACCAATGACTACTCTACCAGGTGATATATTCGCGACCGCGCGTGCTTTTAATAATGCAACCTCTGTGACATATTGTGTGACCTCTGATGCTTGTACACTCGTTTCCTCTACATCAGCTGTAACAATGTCAAATGGAATATTTAAACGGCTGAAAAGCTCTTTTCGACGTGGTGATGCGGATGCTAAAATAAATGATTTTGTTGTTTGAAATTGCATAGTTTCACTCCTCATTTTTATCATACAAAAGATGACGATATTTGCAAAATTGAATCTAATGGTTAATTATAATTGAAAATATAATAATCGAAAAAAAATAGATCCTATGTAGACTAAAAATCCCCTTATGTCTATAAAGACGTAAGAGGAAAAGCTTGTCTTAAATTAGATGCATTATGGTTTCATAGGCAAGATACACGCTACAAATTGTTAATACAGTAGCGATTATATTTTCCACCTTACTACCTGTTCGGGTTGTAATTGGAAAGCGTACTGTAATGTTAAGTGGAAACAATAACTTAATGCCATTTTTTGTAGCCATATCAAGCATATAATGGCTGACCATCCCTATTAATACACCTGCTGTGATGGATTCATTCGAAATATATGTATTCATGACCATGGCCATAAGGAATAAAAACAGCAAACTATGTGTGAACGATCGATGCCCAAATATCTTATTGACGATTTTGGATGTTATACGAAATGTCCGCCCTATTTTACTACCACTGTGGCAAATATCTGGAATCAATGCTCCAACAACACTAAAACCAACTAGCACTATTGGATCGTAATTTGAAACTTGTGCAAAAGCAAGACCTGCTGTAATGCCACCTATGATGTGAGTATTTCCTGTCATGCTTTCATTCTCCTTAAATCTATTAAAATGTATACCTTCTTACATTACACTATTTCGATTCATAATTGTATACAAAATGATGATTATGTGATAAATAAATTAAATAAGTTAGTACATATTACTTAATTAGTCTGTTTGTATTTTTGACTTCGTATAAGGAAATTGTAGACTTCATCGATGATATGATATTACATTGCTATAAAATTGGTACTAAGTTGCTCATAGAGATTTTATTTTATATTTCTTTCTTTTTAACTCTCTTTACATCTCGAATTATATATCCCTTTTTTCTATTTTACATAAGATCTATGATAAAAAAACTGCACCTACAATCAGTAAGATTGTGGTGCAAGCATACTTTATATCGTTAGCATTATTTGTTCTGATGTAATATGTTCATTTACATCGATATCTAAAATAGTAAAGCCCATTTGTCTAATTAAGTCAACTACTAATGCATTCCCCATACAGAAATACCGCATTCGGTCTGGCATTCCAGCAGTCCAGTGATCAGGGAATGAATTTAATCGCTCACATTCAATCGGTGTTAAAAATCGTTTTCGTCCATCAACCTCAACTACATGTGTACTACGATTAACTGAAGCTTCACTTGTTAACATTGTACGGCCTGGTCCATTTAAATCATCAGTTGGTGACATTCCACCTTCAGAGAAAATGTATTTATGTCCTTCTGCTGAAGTACGCTCAATTTTTTTTGGTCCTCGTAAGTATGCAAACTTCTCAACTTGAGCAGACGTTAAATAGTACTTTTCATCAATTGTTGCTTCATCTACTAAAATATCTTTTAAAGGGATGAATTTTTCGTTTTCTACAATTGTTTGTGCTGTGTAAACATTTCCATCCGTCATGATACCTGCTGTGTGGAAACCAAAAGAAAACTTGTCCGAAATTTCTAGAATATCTTCTGGTAAAGTTACTGCACTAATACGATCTTTATAGGGTTCTTGTTTTACAGGGAACGTATTTGCAAAGAAACCTTCTTTAAACACTAATTCATTTGGACTGTAATTAAGTTGTCTTTCCGCAAAATCAAGTGTGTTTTTGTATGCGAAAATAAATACACGACGTCGTTTTTGTGCACAACCGTATTCTGCTGCATTTACTACTCGCCATTCCACGATATAGTTCAAATCACGGAATGTCGCCAACATAATTGCATAATCACGTCCACGTTGTTTTGAGGGTGATTTTAATAAACGATCAACGTTTTCCAAAAGTACATATTTAGGGTGCGAGTTTTCAAGTACTCTTTTAATCTCCCAAAAAAGTACTCCTTTTTTTCCTTCAAGCCCTTTCTCATTTGATAAAGAACGAGCTACAGAATAATCTTGGCAAGGAAAGCCGCCTACTAATAAATCTATATTTAACTTCTGGAATACTTCATCAGGAACTGTTGTAATATCTTCATTACTATGAATTCCACTATTGAAGTTTCGAATATAACAATCATATGCATCTTGCGTTTTGCGCGATGGCTCCCATTGGTTTGCCCAAACTGTTTTAAATACATCTGAGTTTGCATTTTCCAAACCTAATCGAAATCCACCCACGCCTGCAAATAACTCGACTACATTTAGAGTTTCTTTCATTTAGCGAACATCCTTTCTTATGTATCCTTATTATAATAATTAAGAACACCTTAAGTCAAGATCGAATCTTATAATGTTAACATATTAATACTTACATATCAATTAAAAGCAGGACTTAAGACCTTTAGTTAAGACTACTTAAGCAACTAAACAATAATTATATTATCAGGGCAGGCTCCTATAATCTCCACTTAATAGTCATCATTTCATAAAATTATTCAACTTCTTCAAATAGCAATTTTTTCAATTGTTTATTGTAACTATATTTCATTAGTTTCAAATTAAACCATTCACTAGTTTTAGGAGGTCTTCTTCCCTTTGTAAAGACTCTTCTACCAATAGAATTTTTTAATTCTATTACTTCTACTGGGAAATTTTTCGCCACAATAAAAGCTTCTATCATATCATAATCCCCATATGCATTTTCTTGATTGACCCAGTCGACATACTTCATAACTTGATGAATAACATCAACTGTTGCATTATCCTTTTTTATTTCAAGCACCAAATATTTCGATACTGTGTTAAAGCTGGGTATAAATTTATAACCGAAAATATCCATTTTATCCATATAGTCTACAGGTTTAAATGGAGAAGCTACTACTTGGTGTGAAAGATAATCCCAATTACCAAATTTTCCATTAGGATTATTTTTTATGTAATCAATAATTCCTGCTTCGATTGCCATTTCATGCTTAATAGAGTCTCCACTCGATGCATTTTCTAATATATTTTCAGATGTCACCTTATATCTTTCATTATATAATTCTCTTAATCTATCGTGAAGAAGAATTGAAGTATCAAATATATTCTCCTGATCAAACATTTTTGATTCGTTTGATTTTAAAATTACATCTAAAAGAGCCTTATTTTCAATATCATCAATTTTTATAAATGAAAGCTTCCATAAAACTCGTAGCATTTTAAATGCTCTCGGATTAGATTCTAATACGTCGTCCATATCAATACCTTGTTTATAAAAATTGGGTGCTCCTTCGAAAGTACATATAAAGCGATTTCCTAAATTAAATTGAGTTTTATTTAATACCATTTGGTTCTTTAATTCTCCAAATTCTTTACATTGCGGAAAATCCGCATCTGGAAAATTCAAGATTTTACAACCACCTGAAATATTTATCAATTTACCTACGCCATATATTTTTCTTTTAATAAAGAAATAAACATTATCTCCTTCTGACATTGAAAGATAATCTGCAAATGTTCCCTCATGGTGCGTTCCCCAAGTATTTTTATTAGTAATCTTTAGGTTTGTACTATAGATACCGTTTTTAATAATTTCTTTTAATGAATCAAAACTATCTAAAGTAAAGATATATCCTGCCATCATTTCACCTTATTCTTTCACTATTTCTGCAACATAACCTGCATTCAACCAATAACATTGCTTCGTAATCAACTGTCCATCTGTTAGCTGGATTTTATCGTTTCCATCAGCTCCTTTAGGACGAACATGCACTATACCATTAAAATTTGATTTAGGGAAGTTATTTTCAATCCCTTTTTTCGTTTTAGTTAAAATGACACCTTCATTTAGTACTCGACGAATTTCTGTCCAATAATTAAAGAGTTCATTTTCAATTGTTTCCATTGGCATATGCCAAAGTTTAATACCTTTAAAGCGCAAAATATTTTCTTTATCGAACTGGAATACTACAAATAGTAACTGCATTTCGAGAAAATAGTTTCGAATGTAACTATCTTCCCATCCTTCTTCCAGAATTCCATGAAAATCGATGTTTTTAAATGACATGCTTTGTTGTGGTTTACCATTTTGTTGTAAGCGTACAGTTTTAAATTGAATATTTGCCTTTGCAAACTCTGCAACTTTATCTAGTTTAGTTCCCTTTACTCCTAATAAGGCACTAATTAAATTCGCAACAGATGAGCGATTACTTGGATTAATTTTCACTTGTAATTGATCAGCAATTTCATAGAAAGTCATACCAATATATGGAGCGAATTTTTCTTTTAACAGTTGGTATATTGTTTTTTCCTTCAATTCATTTTTAGAAGAAAAATACGTTAATGTTTCTTTTGATATGTATTCTCGGACAATAGATGTCATATATGAACTTTTCAGTGAAAATGCTCGCTGCATAGCAAGTTCACCAGAATAAGGCTGTTTGCGTATAGAATTTTTATTGGCTCCTTTTGTACAAGCCCCTAAATATTGCGTGTCTCCTTCAGAAAGTAGATGAGCTTCTCCTTGGCGAATCTTATCGACTATAAACTCCCAGTCCTTTTTGATGATAATTAAATCTTCTTCTGGAAATTCATAAAGAATCGTCTCAATAATTTTATAGTCACCACGATCCAATTCTTTTTTCCATTCATAAAACATGAGTAAAAGCTTTTGATTTTTCTTCCAAAAACTAGAGGTTTCAAAAGTATAATTTACTTCTTCTATATAATTAATAATATTTAAAACGAGCCGTTCCTTCGCAGAAAAGCTTTTATCTTTATTTTGTTTAAAAGGTGTTACTTTAAGCTCTACAGCAAGTTCCGCAAAATCAGCCTCTGCTTTACTATTGATTTCATACTCGAAAAAACTTTCTTCTATTATATTACCCAATGCCCCAGTTGCTCCTTTTTTTGATAAGCGCCCCTTTTTGTCGATTTCTGCAAAAGTCAGACCGCGGGCTTGTTGGGCTTTATTTTCAAGTTCTTTTATACTCTTATAATCCATTTATTACCACTCCCCTTTTCATTCTAAACATTATCTAACTCTCAACTCTTAGAATATATCATCCTATTTAACTATTTTTATGTATTGATTATACAAATATATTATAGCACGTATAAAAAACTCCCCACTGAATGAAAGATATAATTCTTTATTTTCTTCATAGAGCAAGGATAAAAAATTTATTTATTATCCTCCATTAATGAGTACTTTAAAAATTCCCATTATTCAGAACTTAACTTCTCCATAGTTAAGTACCTCGTTGTATTATGTACTTAACAACAAAAAGATAAGGTTGTGAAAGCAATGGAGAAAGAGCAATTACGAGGGAGTTTGGATTTAATTATCCTTTCTCGCATTTTGAAGGAGGAGAACTAAGGAGGAGACATTATTAAGAAAGTGTACGATGCTAGTGGAGAAATATTTAAGATAAGCAGGGTTCTCTGTACTCCCTGTTAAAGCGTTTAGAGAAAAAAGCGTACATTGAATCTTACTGGGGTGAAGAACATTTAGGAGGGAGAAGAAAGTAGTATAAAATCACTGCTTCTGGTCGTACATTATTTGGTGAAAAATTAGTAGGATCTCTAAATGCTCTTGAGCTTTTATTTCAAATAAACCGTTATGAGGGACAAGGTTATTTTTGATTTTTTTAAAAAGAGCATATTCCTGCTTATCTAACATTTTCTTAAGAAATCTAAATGTTGCCTTCCGCTTACTTGCTAATTCTGGAAAATATATATACAGGTACTTCCCCATTTTTCTTAAATAAATATCTAAAAAATTCTAAGTACTTTTCTTCTTGATGGAAATAATAATCTTGCCTTTTCTCTGTCATTTTTCAAACTAAAAAGTACCATTAAATCATCAAATTCTTCTACGGTTAACGCTCGATCAAATTGGTCAAGATGTCCTGTACAAAATTTTTCATAAGCTAATTCTTCATTTTGAATATCTAATCTACCGAATTTCTATTAATATTTTTTTCTTTTGATAACTCTTCAATACACAAAACTACTTCATTCCTTCTTTTTTTAATTCTTAACTCTTAGTACTTTTCCATCTCTGGTAATAGTGCTTTTACTTCACCATACAAATCTGTCTTAATTCTATAATTAAATTCATTAATTTCAGTAAATTCATTTACTATCCAGTCTTCTTTTACCTCATTGTTTAATGCGATGTGATGCAAATCTATATTTGGATAAACTTCTTTGTAATTTAAAGTGTTATTTTCTTTTTCTAGATTTGGATTCTCTGAGGGACCGTCAATATTTATGTGTAAATGAGTGTGACCTTTTCTTGTAGACGCTCTCTTATTCTTTTGATTTGAACATTAATTCCAACTCTGCACGTGATTTGTCGAACCCTAAATGACATCGTGTAGCGAAGCGTTGATTGTACTGATTAAACTGAGATACAAGAAAGCGTTCCAATGATTCTTCGTTTGGGAATTGCTCTTTTCGCTTGCTATATTTCTTGATTTGTTTATTAAAGGATTCTATTAAGTTTGTGGAGTAGATGCTGCGCCAGATGCCTTTTGGAAAGCTGTAGAACGTGAAAATATACGGATTTTCAAGCAATGCCTTTGTTACTTTCGGGTAAATTGATTTCCATTTCTCCACAAATTCTTGCAGTGCTTTATGCCCCATTTCGAGGTTGTCTGCACGATAAACAGTCTTAAAATCCTCGCAAATTTCAGCTCGATCTTTAACACGTACTTTATGTGCAATATTACGTGCAAGATGCACACAACACGATTGATATTTTGACTCGGGAAAGACGGAGAAAATACTATTCGTAATGCCTTTTAAACCATCTAAAATGAACAATAATATTTCTTCTGTGCCACAATCTCTGATATCTTCCAAAAGTTCTTTCCAAACTCTAGCTGATTCATTTGGTGCGATTGTGTAAGCTAAGACTTCTTTCGATCCATCTTCACGAATACCAACGGCAATATAGACGGCTTCTTTTTCGACTGTTTCACGTTTTAGAGCAATATAAGTCGCGTCCAAATAAACGCATGCATAACGTGCAGAGAGCGCTCGAGCTTGGAAAGCTTCTACCTGTTCAGACATCGCTTTCGTCATATTCGAAATCGTTTGTGGCGTGTAATGATGACCATACATTTTCTCAATTAAATCAGAGATTTCCGTCATCGTTACACCTTTTTGGAACATATGAATGACAAACGATTCGAGCGTATCATTTGAACGCTTATATGGAGCCACAGTCTGTTGTCTAAATTCACCGTTACGATCACGTGGAATGGCAATTTGGAGATTACCAAATTCTGTATGAAGCGTACGTGAATAGGCGCCATTTCTAGAGTTGCCAGAGTTGAAGCCAATACGGTCGTACTTTTCGTAGTCTAAGAAACATGTCAATTCGCTCGCTAAGAGTGCGTTTACGGCCGATTCTAGGTGAGTGCGAAAAACTTCCTTAATATCTTCTTTTTTTACTAGAGCTTGGACAATATCTGTTGTAAACTGATTCATAGGGAAGACCTCTTTTCTGTGAATTGTGTTATGGTGACTTAATTCTACAAGAAAAGGTCTTCCTTTTTCTATTTATTCATTTACACAAGATATTTTACGCTCTCGCCTGTTTTGACGATCCTTCAAGGGGCTATATAAGCCTGCTTTGAATCCCACCTCTACTGGCCGCACAAAAAAATGCTGTCTCAAAGGTCTGTAATGACCTTTGAGACAGCTCTTAGACAAGCCCGTATTTATTTTTTCAATGAAATCTCAAATTTGGAGCCAACTTCTCCTGCAAATACGATTCTACCATTCTTCGGTAATACGACCTGATTCTTACCGCTGACCACGGTATGGTTAATACAAAGGCCTTCTTGGTCATATACAGCAAATGAGCCCTTCGAAGGCATTTTAACCGTCATGACCTTTCCTTTGGCAGTCGCTGGAACTGAATACCATTTGGCAAGGCCGTCCGATTGGATTATTGTTGAAGATCGCTTACCCATATGGAGTGGTTTTACAAGTTCCTCACTAGCGAATATGTTACCTACTGCCGTAAAATACTCTAAGCCATTCTTCTTAAAGAAATTGATCTCCATCGTATCTCGACCAGCCATGACAGGGATTTGCAGTTGGTTAACTGCTTTGTTTGCTCCAGTAATCTTATTATTAAACAAATACCCTGGAAATTCTTTAACCGTATCCATTTGTATGATTGATCCAGGATTGAGATAGAGCATCGATGTATATTTCTCACTCACCAAGTAATATTTTTTACCTTCACGTTTCTTCCATGCGGTAGCTACATCTTTGGATAATACATTGGCCTCGAGCTTCTCAGCGTTATACTCTGAGACAGCGGTTTGTGGAAGCCCCGGTAATGTTATATATAAGCTGGACCATAAGTAGGTGCGCCCATTCTTCTCAACAACGAATTTTACCTTTTCTGTGCCTTCATCGTTTACAAAAGAACCATCAGCCGTATACGTATACTTTTGAGCAGGATTGTTCGGAGCCGTAATCGTGGATACAGACAATTGTCCCGCAGCATTCATTTCTACCTTCATTAACGAATTTGCACCACCATAAATACCTGCATACCTGGATAATTTCTGCGGCATATTTGCCTTTATAGGCACGCCATGCGACTTCTCCTTCTTCCGTTCATGAATAACCCCCTTCTCCTGAAGTGCACTAAGCAGTAGTTCATTCGCTAACAATTGATCGGTTAAGCTTTGACCACCTGAAGAGACAACGGCCGCAGCCATGTTATATTCCGGGAGCACAACTAATGATGAATGATAGGACATCGTATCTCCACCTTTTGTAAGTGCCTTGATGCCGTATTCGTTGAATGGGAATAAGCTCACACTATCCCAACCTAGTCCGTACCCGACTAATGACGGATCAGCTTTCTCCGGCCACATGCCTCTTTTATACTCTTCTTGTGCCATAGCTTCTACCGAGTTATTAGAAAGAATACCATCGACCTGTCCCGTGAAGATTTGTGAGAATTTAACAAGATCTTCAGCTGTTGAGTAAATACCTCCAGTTGCAATGACATTAGTATTCTCTTGTGGAAGCTGTCCCTCATAAACAGGGGAATAGACCCCAGCCAGTGTCGCTGAATCTACAAGATCCTGCGGTGTTTTCGTATGGTTCATTTCTAGAGGCTCTGTCAAATACTTGTGTATATATGCTGTAAAGCCCATGCCGCTAACTCTCTCTACCAGAATCTCAGCTAATGTAAAACCATCGTTACAATATACCGAGAACGCTCCTGGATCCGCCTTTAAGTTTTGAATGGCCAATTGCTCTAACAAAGTATCGTGTGCATACGTATCATTATCCCCATACAATGATGCATTACTGCCCGAGGTTCCTTGAAGACCAGAGGAATGATTCAGTAGCATGCGTGGTGTAATCTGTTTGTAACGGTTGTCTTTCATCTTAAAATCAGGTAAATATTTCACAATTGGCAAATCTAAATCTACCTTGCCCTCGTCTACAAGCTTCATAACAGCCGCTGTGAGCACCATTTTGCTCGTTGAACCTATACCATACATCGTTTTTGAAGTAAGTGGTATTTTGTCCGTCTTGTTGTTTTTGCCAGCATACCCTGAGATGACAATCTCTCCATCATCGATAAGCGCATATTGTAAACTTGTAGTGCCGTAAGTTTCTGTTAGCAGCTTGGCTTTCTTAACAGCTATTTTCTTACTCTCATCAAAAGTAAGATTACTACTGTTATTGGTGGTCGTTGTGGCCATTGTAGTCATTGGAGCAAGCATCATTAGCACGATGATAAAAGCGATAATTGGAGATCGTTTTCTACCTGTTTTTATGCCCATCCTCATTTTCATTACCTCTCTTTGTTTCATTCGTATCTTCTCCTATCCTCATGTATCATATTTTCCTACCTACAGATATTAATTCGCCATAGGGTTCTATTTTTCCTTGCTCCTATTTATTACAGACAATATTGACTATAATAACAATTGCTAAAAAAATTCCGATTGCTATAATTATTGCTCCTATTATTTTAAGTAGAATGATGAAATGTAGCATATGGGTCAACAGCTAGTTTCATTACCAATCTGGCTAAACCTGATTTTTTAAGTAGTTTATAAGTTTTTATTTGAAAGTCAGCATGCATACCGCCTTGCGTTGAAACACTGCTATCGTCCCCAACAAATGCACTCACGTTTTATTTGTTCTTGTACCCATCCTCATTTTCATTTCCTCTCTTATTTTCACTCTCATCTTCTCCTTTCCTCATCTTTTTTTGACTATCTTAACGGGCCGCTAATGAAAGCTTATACGACGAAGATGACTCCCTGTGACGACAATATGAACGGCGTATGAATGAACAAACAAAAAATGCTACGACGTCAAATGCAAGGAAGCTTGCACATGAGCCGTAGCAAGGAGATAGCGTTTAGAAAATCCGAGTTGGACATTTACAAAAAGAATATCTACTACATTAAACAAATGATCCCACTGAATTAGTTTCCAGTGGGATTTTATCGTCATTAAGTGCTAGACAGTCGTTCGATTATTTATCAAGTACCGCAATAAGTGCGATATGGGATTGTTGTTGCAGGTAGTGTTGTGTATTCGACCTGTTCGGTAGAGTATGCATAAGGGTTTGAAATAACACCCAAAAGCCGTTTCATCACACTGTAGTCGCCTTGATGCACTGCTGCTTCTAATGCGGCTTCTACCCTATGATTTCGTGGAATTACCGCCGGATTACTGTTCCGCATCAACTGATTCGAGGATGCTAGCGATTCCTGTTGTCTACTAAGTCTAGCTTGCCAGAGCTCATACCATTGAGCAAACTCTTGAGTCCCATATAGGCCAGTTTCCTCCAACATATCTAAAGTTAATGCACGAAAAGTATTGGTATAATCCTCACTATACTTCTTCATCATACTGAGGAGCCCATTAATAAGAGCTTCATCTTCGGTCTCTTCGTTAAATATCCCGAGTTTGGCTCTCATTCCTGCGAGCCATTTGGATTGGTATAACTCATTAAAACTTGATAACTGATCTTGTGCCAGCCCGATAGCCTGTTCCAGATTATCATGCAGCAGAGGCAATAAGGCTTCAGCAAATCGCGCAAGATCCCAACCTGCAAGAAACGGCTGATTGCCATAGGAATAGCGTCCTTGAATGTCAATGGAACTGAATACTGTTTCTGGATCATAGACATCCATAAAAGCACAAGGACCATAATCGATGGTTTCACCACTAATGGTCATGTTATCTGTGTTCATCACACCATGAATAAATCCAACAAGTTGCCATTTAGCAATAAGCTCAGCTTGACGTTTAATTACTTCCTGAAGGAAAGAAAGGTATCGGTTTTCATTCATTTCAATATTAGGAAAATGCCGCTCGATAGTATAGTCAGCCAAAATTCGTAGTTCCTCTAAAGTGCCCCATTTTGCAATGTATTGAAAGGTACCGACACGTATATGACTAGAAGCCACACGAGTCATAACTGCACCCGGTAGTTCGGTTTCACGGATAACTGACTCACCTGTTGTCACTACTGCAAGACTACGGGTAGTAGGAATACCAAGCGCGTGCATGGCTTCGCTGATAATATATTCTCGTAGCATTGGTCCAAGTGTTGCTCGACCATCACCCCCGCGAGAATATGGCGTTCTACCTGATCCCTTAAGCTGAATATCAGTTCTCTCACCATTTGATGAGATGTGCTCACCTAACAGCACTGCTCGGCCGTCTCCCAACATATTAAAATGACCGAATTGATGCCCCGCATAAGCTTGAGCAAGAGGCGAAGCACCTTCAGGAATCTGATTTCCTGCAAGAATTTCTATGCCTTCTTCTTTTTGTAGCCCTTGAACGTTTAAATCCAAGGATGTTGCCAACTCGCTATTGAAAATAATCAACTCCGGCGAACTTACTGGAGTTGGGTTGGTGCGGGAAAAAAATGAGTTCGGTAGCTGACTATAACTGTTGTCAAAGTTCCAACCAGTTTTATTATTTTTTGTCATGTTTTCTCCTTTTTTGTCTTTTTTAAAATCGCTTTTCGTTTTATAAAGCAATATTCATAAACATTTAATATTATTTTTAGTTACCTTCATTCTGTATTACGCAATACTTTTCCTTAATGTTTACTTCTACCTATTTATTATACCGTTTCCAGTCCTTTATTATTGTTTATTTTCGGAATTGGTCACTTTGAATGTCCACCACAATTTTTTAATTTTTTTAGCATTGACCTTCATGAACTGGATATACCAACTAACAAATACGAAAAACTTCCAACTCAGTTTAGCAAATAAAGATCAATAAATACTCAGTTTTGAGTAGTATTTTCTGTGATAAATAACCATTTCAATACCATATGTAAGAAGAGTATTCTTAAGAGTTAAATGAGCTTGATAAATTAGTTACTGAAAATAAATAAAAAATAGGAGGTCTTTATTTGGAATATCAACGTGCGCAAGAAATTGTTGCTTCACCATCGGAATTCGAAGTGAGCTATAACGGTGTTTCTGTATGGATTGATAAACTACATGATAATGGAAAATTAGCAACCGTCCATTTAAGACATTCATTAGAGGAAAGATCCGAAGTAGATATCTCAGAATTAAAAGAAGAATATCCAGTACAATAATAAAATGATCCCATTGGAATTATATCCAATGGGATTTTATGGTTACTTAGTTTGCAATAGATTGTGAAACTAAAAATTTATGATATTCACCATCTTATTTCAGAAGAATTTTTCTATTTCCGCTTCATCTTTAACTCAATTATTTCTTCTTTCTTTTATTTGATTGTTTGTGATGCCAATAAGTTGAATAATTTCCTGGGGAATGTTTTGATCAAAATATACAAGTCCCCTTCAGTTTGGATAGTTTCTCCCACATTAATTGCAACAATTGAAAGTATCCTGTCTCCCTTTTCAAATGAAAAGCCTGTTATTTCAATATCAAAAACAACTACATTTAATTCATGCAAAGATGTAATTAGTGCTTTTTTTCTTTATTTATTTCTTTATCCCTCACTTCATACGTTTTCGTAATATTATCTAAGTTATATTATACTGATTCAGATAAAGCATCTTCTTTACTTTCAAATTCTTTAGCATTAGCGAAATTAGGAAATACATTAGACACAAGCAATGTAAATATAAAGCTACAAATTATAAACTAATTTTTTCATTATAACAGCTCCATATCTATTTTTTTGTAATTAAGAATGTTATAATTATTTATTAACGAAGATACATTTTTTAAATATATTGGTATAAATATCTAAGTTAATAATATTTGTACATTATAAATAATCTATACAGTTGTAAAAAACAAGTGCGAGGTGAGCCTTTTGTATTTCTCAGACATACAATTTTTTATGCTTTTATTTGGTTTTATTATAATGATTTTAAGTTTACTTAAAGTTTATCAAATTAAAAAGGAATATTTAATCAAACATATGGAATTAGAAGTAGAATTAAAAAAAATAGAATTAGACAGACAAAAAATAAAAGTAGAAAATACGTGACTAATAAAGAATAAGTATAATGTACTAGGCCTTTTGTAAATAAAGTTAAGACCTTTTAGAATACTCAAACATTTTAGAAAACAAAGAAGGTTTCTTTTGCAGTTTTTGTTCTTCCTCCAACGTTTCTATTTTCACATTTAGCTTCTTGATTTCATTCATAAGTGCGTTTATCTGTTTGTTACCTTCATTGATTAGATTCAATCGCCCTTAAAGTTGCATTTTACTTGCTACCACACACTCTAACACTCCAAAAAAGCGGTATTATAACGTTGCAACGTGTTCAGCCATGTTTTCCATTGAGCTTACTTAATAAGAAGGAATAATATTCCCTTTTGTAGAATAGTGGCTATAAATATGTTTAGTACTAACAATTAAAGGAGCTGAAATCATGATAACAAATACTACTATTTTGAATTTAAATAAGGAAAGTTGGGAAAAATCTGCAGAACGTTTTTTTGGAAGAACAGCTCTCCCAGACTACGGGCCATTCTCTCCAAGTGAAGAACAATTAAAATTATTTGATGATATTTCAGGTCTAAAGGTATTGGATATAGGGTGTGGTAGCGGGCACTCTTTACTCTTTATGGGGAGCCAAGGAGCGGAGGAACTATGGGGATTAGACCTTATTTGAAGCCAGGAGGGATATTCATCTTTAGTTGGGAACATCCGATTCACGATCGTTTGACCTTTGAACAGTCATCATTCACTTTTAATAAATCCTACAATATTGAAGGTCCTGAATATAACGAAGCTTGGCATAATAGTGTTGTTATACACCACCGGAAACTAAGTACATACATAAATACACTAATTGAAACTGGTTTTACAATTGAAAAGGTAATAGATGATGTTATATTACCTGATAACGAGGTTTCAGATACTCCATCTAAATGGTATTCAACCCAAAAAGCACAATTAGTGCCTGCAACATTTATTATTAAAGCATCTAAAAAGTAATTAAAATGAGAGAACACTTATTTGTGGTATAAAAAAGTGTTCTCTTTTTCCATTATGATGTTTTCTTGATTGAATATTTCAAGCTCATATAATTTCATTTTCTCTACGAATGATCGGAATAGCCGCAAGAACGTTATCAATAATAAAAGTACGTTTATCGCGCTTAACAAAGCAATAGGCTAAGAACTTTTCTGATGATACTTCAATAATTTTCACACATCGTTTCGATATCTCTCCACTCTTCGAAATATACATCAAGTTAACCAATTGTTTACGCTGCATTGCATTTATTAATTGCACCTTTACAATATCCACTCCTTTTTGTTCTTTAAATAAAAAAGCCAGGCGATCGAATTCACGGTTACCTAGTCTAAATGTAGTATGCATATGGAACCTGCTCTACCATATTATGAAGCACACACCACTTCCTTATGGACAATCATGAAGATGTTCTGTACGGATTCTTAGCGAGTGATGAGGCACGTTTTGTTACTGGTTCTGAACTTATTATCTATGGTGGATGGACTACGGAAGCTCTTCATCCCGGTTCGAATTCCTCTAACTCAGAATTTTCTTTTGGCGGTGGCGACTAAAAAAATAGATTAGACTAGGTGAGCCATATCTTCTGTCATTGTAACGATAATAATAAGGATATTTTTTATGCCATTGACCAACAAATCAAATAAAACCCATCTTTAAAATAGTAAAATAATAATTTTAATACTTTTACCTTTCAATATTTATTTCAAATTTCTTTTATTGGAGGTTTATTATGTTTTTTTCAATATAAAAATGCTATAAATTCTTCTTATTTTATTTTCCATTTCACCTTAAAATTACAATTACATTTAAGTTAAAAAATGTAATTTGCGGACACGTAATTTAAGATTTTACATCCTTCTATTGGAAACTAAAATACTCTTTTTAAGTTCTTTGAAAGGTCTTACTTTATACCGTAAATTTAAATAGGTCTAAATTCACATTTTCAAAAAATATTTTATCTACGATTCTATGTATAAAACAAACTAACAATATAGATTTTAAACCATATATGCCAACGTTTTATCTGCGTTTCATCAAATTTAACACTGCGAAAAACTTATCGGAAATGATAGTTCCAAGTACGGCTTTCATTTGATATGAAGTTTAGTAAACGATATAGTAATAAAGTAAACACTCTATTTTGCCCTTGAAAAATTCCCATATTTGCTGTTGTTTTTCCTCTTTTTTCATAATCCTCATCAGTAGTAAATTTCATTATTTGGTAAAAATAAGAGTTAAGCAAGCATAAATAAAATGACTTATTTCCATTTACTTTATTAAATAATTGGAAATTCAAGTAAGAAGGATTGTTTTAGTCAACTTCGCACATGATAAATCAATGACTTCTTTTTTATTTACGAAATAATTACATTTCTGAATTGTTATTTCATGACTGCTTCTGTTTTCAAAAAGAATATAAGAACGAGGTGTTTAAATGGATCCTTTTGTAGAAGTAAGAAACGTATCAAAGATTTTTGGTAAGTCTCCCAAAGCAGCACTGGAGCTTTTAGAATTAGGTCGTTCTAAAAAAGAAATTTTGAAAGAGACTGGACAAACTTTAGGTGTAAAAGAAGTGAACTTTAGTATTTATCCTGGAGAGATTTTCGTTATTATGGGCTTGTCTGGTAGTGGTAAATCTACGTTAATTCGTATGTTTAATCGTCTGATTGCACCAACTATTGGCGAGATTTTAATTGATAATGAAGATATCGTAAAGATGAGTGCTGCCCGTCTTAGAGAAGTAAGACAACAGAAAATTAGTATGGTCTTTCAAAACTTTGCTCTCTTCCCCCACAAAACAATTTTAGAAAACACAGAATATGGACTTGAGATTCAAAAGAAGCCTATTAAAGAACGACGTGAGAAAGCTATGCAAGCTTTAGAAATCGTTGGACTTAAAGGGTATGAACATCAATTACCTTCACAACTGAGCGGTGGTATGCAACAAAGGGTAGGTCTTGCACGCGCACTTGCTAGTGACACAGATATCTTACTTATGGATGAGGCATTTAGTGCACTCGATCCATTAATTCGAAAAGATATGCAAGATGAACTACTAGAGATACAAGAAAATTTCAAAAAAACAATTATCTTCATTACACATGATTTAGATGAAGCATTACGCATTGGTGATAGAATCGCCTTAATGAAAGATGGAAGTATCATTCAACTTGGTACTCCAGAACAAATCATGATGAGTCCAGCAAATGAATTTGTAGAAAAATTCGTTGAAGATGTTGATCTATCTAAAGTATTAACTGCTTCGCACATTATGAAACGACCAGAGAAAATCGGTATCGATAGGGGTCCTCGTGTTGCATTAGAGATCATGCGTAAAGAAGGATATTCTAGTATATTCGTGGTGGATCGTAAGCAAAAATTACTGGGCGCGATCTCTGCCGAACAAGCTCGTCAAGCGATTGATCAAAACCTATCAATATCAGAAGTCATGACAACAGAAGTACCAACAGTGCCTGAAGATGCGCTTTTAGTAGACTTAATGGATGTTATGGCAACATCTTCTCTTCCAATATCAGTTGTGGACGATAAACACAGAATCAAAGGAATTGTTATTCGCGGAGCTGTCATTGGCGCATTAGCTGGTAACAAAGATTCCTTGAATACATTGGAGAGTGATTAAACCATGAATATGTCAAAAATTCCATTAGGTGAATGGGTAGATTCTTTAGTCGATTGGATCACGGTCACATTTGCTGCACTGTTTTCTTTTTTTACAAATGCAATCGATGGACTGTTAAATATTATTGTTGATGTACTAAGTGTAGGTCCCCCAATTGTTTTAATTATTGTGTTAGCCCTATTAGTCGGCTATACAAGTAAATGGCCATTAGGGATATTTACAATAATTAGTTTGTTATTAGTTGATAATCTAGGTTATTGGAATTCCACGATTCAAACTTTAGCGATTGTTTTAGTATCGGGATTCTTTATCATATTACTTGGTATCCCTATAGGTATATGGTGTGCGCAAAATAAAACCGTACAAAATATCGTTACACCTATTTTAGACTTTATGCAGACAATGCCTGCATTTGTTTATCTCATTCCGTCGATACTATTTTTCGGAATTGGTGTAGTACCGGGTATTGTTGCATCGTTCATTTTTGCGATTGCGCCAGCTATACGCATGACCAACCTAGGTATTCAAGAAGTGCCAAGGGATTTGATTGAGGCATCAGATGCATTCGGTTCAACATCTAGTCAAAAATTATTTAAAGTCCAATTACCATTAGCAACACCAACCATTTTAGCTGGGATTAACCAAAGTATTATGCTTGCCCTTTCAATGGTTGTTACTGCTTCACTAGTTGGTGCGCCTGGACTTGGTGCAGACGTTTACCGTGCAGTTAGTCAGATAAATGTTGGACAAGGTTTTGAAGCAGGCCTATCCATAGTCTTTATTGCCATTATTTTAGACCGCATTACTCAAAACATTCGCAAACCCGCATATGAAAAACTAGTAAGTCGTAAAATTGTCCTTAGTATAGTCGGTATCCTCATTGTTGTTGCCGCACTCTTTAACACCTTTGCAAAAGAGGAAGCTATAACAGGTACTGGTTCTGCGATTGGTGAATCTACAAATTATAAAATCATCGGAATCGAACCAGGTGCTGGATTAATGGCACAAGCAAAAACTGCGATGAAAGATTATAAATTAGACAATTGGACTCTAGTTGAAGGTTCAGCTGCCGCAATGGTTGCTGAATTGAAAAAAGCGTATTCAAAGAAAGAGCCCATTATTATTACAGGTTGGTCCCCTCACTGGATGTTCGCTTCCTTTGATTTGAAATATCTCGATGATCCAAATGGGACATTTGGTGGCTCAGAAGAAATTAATACACTTGTTCGAAAAGGACTAAAAGAAGATGCTCCAGGTGCCTATACAATACTTGATCAATTTGCTTGGGATACGAGCGACATGGAGAAAGTGATGGTAGATGTCTCAGGTGGGATGGATCCAAAAGATGCTGCTGAAAAATGGATTAAAGCAAATACAGATAAAGTAACTAAATGGACAAAAGGAGCACAGGCGGGTAAAGGTAAAGAAATCAAGCTCGCTTATGTTGCATGGGACACTGAAATTGCTAGTACAAACGTGATTGCAAAAGTACTTGAGCAAAATGGATATAAAGTTACGCTGAGTCAAGTTGAAGTTGGCCCAATGTTTGCAGGTGTTGCAAACGGCAGCGTTGATGCAATGGTCGCTGCATGGCTCCCAAGTACTCACAAAGATTATTATGCATCTTACAAAAAAGGTCTTGTTAATTTAGGACCAAACTTAAAAGGAACAAAAAGTGGTATTGTTGTCCCTAAATATGTAGATATTGATTCGATTGAAGATTTAAAATAGTAGAAACTGAACCCAAAATAGTGGATACTATTTTGGGTTTTTGGTTATTAAAACCTAGTTAGATTATCCGGAATATAAAGTACTGATTTTTCTTTAGGATACGATTTCAATCTTTCTATGCACCGCTCCGATCAGTTCTTTTACCTTATACTGTTCTAGATTAAGGATTGTTTTTACAATTTGTACTCTTTGTTCAAAAGGTAGCTCGTTTGTAAGTGTCATAAATTTTTCAACTAACGTTTCTGTTGAAACAGGATTTTCTGGATCTCCTACTGGATATCGCGTTTTTGCTTTATAAATCGAACCGTCTGTAAAATGAATCGATAAATTTGCACCCCATTCTTTTGGATACGCTGCATCTACTTTTTTATCTACTTGAACTTCAATTTTTTCCAGTATTGCTTGAATAGTTGGATCGTGTAATATTTGTTCAGTAAATGCATGATAACCTCCGCTACCTGTTGATAGTGCAAGTGCTGCACAAAACTGAATACTGAATTTAGCAGCATAAATCGTATCAGGTGATGGATTATTTGTAATATCTAGCGCTGTCTTATATGTTGAAATGACTATTTTCTCTATAGTTCTGATATTCACATCATGCACTTTATGATATTCAACTAGTAAATCCATTACAGGATGTGTATGGCGGCAAGATGCGTGCACTCTAAATGAGTTTTCAATAATTTTAAAGCTATCTCCAATACCTGCTGTCATTTTGGATACGTCATACTGTTCACTCATCGCTTCAAAAAAGCCGCGGCTTCCTTCTAAAATTTTCTTCGCACCGGTAAAACCTTTTTGTGCAAGTAAACAACTTAATACGCCGTGCATTGCTGCTTTTCCTGGATGAAGTTGCTTTGACATTGCCCCATCCTCTATAAATTCCCAAAGACCTGCTGCTTGTGTACCTGCACTACCTAATGCATCGACAATTTGATTTTCATTTAACTCCAATAGTTTTGCTACAGCCGCTGTCGCTCCATAAGTTCCGCATGTAGCTGTATTATGGAAGTAATAATAATGCGATGGTGACACTGTTTCTCCAATTCGATAAGCCACTTCATACCCTGCTACAATAGCAGTGATGAGGGCCTTACCAGAAAGCCTTTTCCATTCAGCAACTGCGATTGCTGCTGGCATCACAACTGTTGCGGCGTGTACTATAGAAGTTTTATGAATATCATCAAGCTCAATAAAATGACTTGCCGCACCATTTAATAAGGCTACGTTCACTACTGAATTTTTAGCATTAGTAACTGTTGTTGCTTGCGATGCACCACCCATTTCACGAATGAGTTCATCAATCATTTGAATCGGTACCCCGTCTCGCCCTTTAAGAGCAGTTGTATAATAATCTAGAATACAGCGTTTTGTATATGAAACGACTTCCTTTGGTAGCTGGTCATATGTTAAACCTATAACGTAGTCTGCAATTTGATAGCTTAATCCCACACATTCGCCCCCTAATCACTGTTTCAAAGCCTTCGGTAATATCTTCAAGAGAAATAATTTTCGACATGAGCTCAACTAAAGACAAGTATCCTATCTCCAAGGGATTCTTCTAAAAATGTCCTTAGCTCATCTGCTATAAACACCGTATTTCTCCCTCACTTTCCTGTGAAAAGTGGTGCTCTTTTTTCATTAAATGCATGTACACCTTCAAGCCGATCATCTGAATTAACTGCTAAATTATAAATCTCTATTTCTCGTTTTCTTGCTTCACTATTTTGTAACGCACCTAATGTATTTGCATTCATCTTACAACCTTGCACACCTAAGGGCGCATTTTTTGCAATTTTATTTGCAAGCCTTAGAGCTGTTTGGAACAATTCTTCTGGAGGGACAACTGCATTAAGTAAGCCAGTATCATGTGCTTCATCTACTCCAAAAATTTCACCTGTAAATAACCATTGTTTTGCTTTATGTAATGGCACTCGTTTCGGCAAAAGGCGAGAACCACCACACCCAGGCATAATACCACGTGTTACTTCTGGTAAACCAAATTTCGCATTTTTTGCAGCAACAATTAAATCACAATTGAGTGCTAATTCAAAACCACCAGCCAAAGCATAGCCATTTACTACTGCAATTGTTGGTTGTGGTAAATCCTCAAGAGCATAAAACAACTGCTCAAATAATTCATGTTGTGTCTTCCACCCCTCCCGAGAGAGTCCGTTACGTTCCTTTAAATCTGCCCCTGTACAAAAAGCTTCATTATTTGAGGAAGTTAAAAGTACGACTCTAATGGACGAATCAGTTGACACAACTTTTAAAAGTGACAACATATACTCTGCCATCTTTGTATTAAATGCATTGAGCATTTTTGGTCGATTTAAAGTTATGTTTAAAACCTGTCCATTGTCTCCTACTATTTCCGTTAATATGACATTCATGATTACACTCCTTCATTTACTAAAATTGAAGCGCGAGTTACTTCACGGTTTGCGGACGTATCCAGTGCTTTCGCAATATCAGTTAATGTGTCGTCACATGCGAGCATGTCATTGAATGGATAAATTTAACTATTATTACTTAAAAATGTCAGATCTTTGCAAATACCAAGGATTGTAATTGAAATACACCTAGTATTTGAATGTTTTTCCTTGTCATTAGTCCAAATCAAGTTCTGTCAGCTTTCCTGGTGAGATATTACCAATACTACTTTCACTAGCACACTACCTTGTTCAGCTTATGGAAAATCACATTCCTAGAAGACAAGTTGCTCAGGCTCTGTCATTAACTCAACTTTCCCTTTCATAGTAACCCCACCTTTTCTTTCATTTACATCTTATTAATTCTATTTCTATAAGATAAAAAAAATGAGCATCTTAAGTTTAATTATCAATAAATTTATTGATAATGCATGATGAATGCCCTTTCAAACTATTTTTCTTGCCTTTTAGCTATTAAACCCTTAAATTTTGACTGAACAATATGAAATAAGTGCAGATTTATACACTTTTAGAGCATTATTTGCTGTCTTGTTAAGAGTTCCATGATATACTAGAAGCATTGTGAAAAAAGGAGGAACTTACATGATTCAAGTAAGTAATGTAGGTCTTCGCTATGGCGACCGTAAATTATTTGACGACGTAAATATTAAATTCACACCAGGTAACTGTTACGGCCTAATCGGAGCAAACGGTGCTGGTAAATCGACATTTTTAAAAATTTTATCAGGTGATATCGAGGCACAAGATGGCCACGTATCTATGGGCAAAGACGAACGCCTTTCTGTATTAAAGCAAAATCACTTCGAATACGATGAATTTAACGTTTTAGATACAGTTGTTATGGGGAACAAACGTCTTTGGGAAGTAAAAGCTGAAAAAGATGCAATCTACGCAAAAGAAGAATTTTCTGATGAAGACGGCATGCGTGCTGCTGAATTAGAGGGTGAATTTGCTGACCTAAATGGTTGGGAAGCTGAATCTGAAGCGGCAACATTATTAAACGGTTTAGGAATTGGCGACGATCTTCACTATATGCTTATGGCTGACCTAGAAGGTTCTGACAAAGTTAAAGTATTATTAGCACAAGCCCTATTTGGTAAGCCTGACGTTCTATTACTAGATGAGCCTACCAACCACCTTGACTTAAAAGCAATCCAATGGTTAGAAGAATTTTTAATCAACTTTGAAAATACGGTTATTGTTGTATCCCATGACCGTCACTTCTTAAACAAAGTATGTACACATATCGCTGACCTTGATTTCTCTAAAATCCAATTATATGTTGGTAACTATGACTTCTGGTATGAGTCTAGTCAATTAGCACAAAAAATGATGTCAGACCAAAACAAGAAGAAAGAAGAGAAGATTAAAGAGCTACAAGCATTCGTTGCTCGATTCTCTGCGAACGCTTCTAAATCTAGCCAAGCAACTTCTCGTAAAAAAATGTTGGATAAAATCGAGCTTGATGATATTAAACCATCTAGCCGTAAATATCCATTCATCAACTTCCAAACAGGTCGTGAAATCGGTAATGACGTGTTAACTGTTGATAGTCTAGCAGCAAGTCACGAAGGCGAAACTCTATTTAAAGATATTCGTTTCTCAATGAACAAAGAAGATAAAATCATTTTATTAGGTAGCCCGCAAGCAAAAACTGCTCTTCTTGATATCCTAATGGAAGAAAAAGAAGCAGATGCTGGTACATTTAAATGGGGTGTTACTACATCTCAAAGCTACTTTGAAAATGATCACGATAAATACTTCGGTGGCACAGAGAGATCATTAGTAGAATGGTTACGCCAATATTCTCCAGAAGACGAAACAGAAAGCTTCTTACGTGGATTCTTAGGTCGTATGCTATTCTCTGGTGAAGAAGTGAAGAAATCTCCTTCTGTATTATCAGGTGGAGAAAAAGTTCGTTGTATGCTATCGAAAATGATGCTTGCCTCTGCAAACGTTATTTTACTTGATGAGCCTACTAACCACCTTGACCTTGAGTCAATCCAAGCACTAAATGAAGGTTTAATTCGCTTCAAAGGTGCTATGATTTTCACATCTCATGACCATCAGTTCATCCAAACAATTGCTAACCGCGTAATTGAAATCCGTGAAGACGGTTCAATTTTAGATAAGCAATTAACTTATGATGAATATTTAGAGTGGAAAGAAAAAGAAGGATTAAAATAATCCTTTTAACAGTCCAATCCCCGTACTCCCCAATTAAATTGGAGCGTACGGGGATTTTTTATGTCTAGTTTCTTTTTATCACTCCTGACTCCCCTCTCAATTCAGTCTTTTTATTTTTATACAGGATAAATCTGTTTTTCCGAAGCTTACTGCTCGCTTTCCGCGGGAGTCGAACGGACGTCTCCAAACCAAAAAAAATTCGACCTTCTACTTTTCTATTGACTCATTCAAAAATCTATCATTTTTCTCAATGTAGTCGCTGCGTTTGATTCGTTTATAGCGTCTAAGCAATTTTCCACCGCAAATGTGCGAATGCTACGTTCATCTGTATCAAAAGCAAGTGTATCCAAGAAATATAAACAGTGTAATTAAACAGAGCGTAAGAATAATCTTGACTTACTTAATTTTTATACTGCCTACTGAACAAGAAATTATCAATTCCCTATCCCGATTGGAAGGTTGAATTAATTTTTGACCAGCACCATGATTAGTTATTAAATCTGTCGATACTTTACCATTCTCAGAAACAATCTTGCCATTTTTTGTTGCGATTTTTAAACTTAGATCAGCCATTTCTATGTCACTTGGCAGTGTTATTTTCACATGACCATTAGACAATCTAATCGTATTTTTCCCCTTAATATCAGTAAATTCCAAACTGTTTAGATTACCTGTTCTGTTCTTAATGTTTACTTCCGCATCGACAGATCCTATATTTATTGAGCCATTTTTCGCTTCTACATCTAATTTGTTACCTTTAAAAGAATTAATATTGATTTTCCCTACACTCGAATTAAGTTTTAACCGATTTACTCCACTTAAATTTTTTACATCAATGTTCCCATTTTTTGTATTTATTTGTACCTCTTCTAGCAATCTAGGTGGAATATTTAATAGCAATTTACCTCTTTTTGTAGAACCAGGTATAACGGTCATCCACCTTTTTTGAAGTGCACGTATCTTTATTATTGCTTGATCTTTGTCATAAACTATATTCATATCAGGGGTTCCCACTAATGATCTCTGTCCTGCATACTGCACATTTAAATCGGAATCACTAGTAACAATAACAACGTTCGAAATATCAGCATCAACAAAGATCTTTTTCACATTTTCCAAATCACTGTTATACATAACTTCTTTTTTATTCAAATTTAAAGAAACCAACGAGCCAGCTATTATCAAAATCAAAACCCCAATCATCCATTTTATTATTTTCATATTCTTCTCCTTATTTAGAATTAGTAATAAACATTTTAATTTCAACCAAAAAATATTTTAGTTACTAAAATATCTACTTATTATAATATTAAACAATGATAATAAATGTCAATTTTTTTATTAAAGGGCTATATTAATTAACTACATTGATATTTGATATGAGCAAATATACGTTGGTAACCTCAAAAAGATCTTCAATCATAAAAGACTTTAAGATTAACATTATTCTATTAGCCAAAAATATTAAGCAGATTAGAATTAATTCGTTTAGACTGTAGATAAGACCGTTGATTCCCGCTACGGTGGACGCTTTCCGCGGGCGGACGCCAAGTCGCTTCGTCGCTATGCTCCTGCAGGGCCTTGGACGGTCTCGCTTTTCCCGCTGGAGTCGCCACCTCCGCTCCAATCAACTACAATGTAAAGCCTGGAAGAAATCAAATTGAAATGATTGCTCCAGGTCCACTAATATCTCAAGAACATTTTATGGGGAAAGTTGAGAAAAAAAGTGCCCCAATGAACTCTCAAAGAGGATTTTATCTATAAAGGAGGATCTTAAATAACCAAAATATATAAAAATAACAAAAGACATTCAGGATGTGAGTATCCTGAATGCCTTTTTTAGGTATGATCAATATTCAATTTTTGCAAATAGCTTATTTATCTCTACTAACGTACTTGATATTTGCTCAATCTTTTCTTTTGAGAATTTAGAGAAAATGGCTTCCACTCTTTGTTCACCTTTTTTAGTAAGAGATACCCTTACAACTCTTCTATCATCTTTAATTCTTATTCTTTCTACATAATCTAAATTTTCAAGTTTATCGCACATATTCGTTGCTGCCCCAGGTGTTAGCATAAAGGCTTCAGAGATATCAGTAATTTTCATATGTCTGAATAATTTTAGTCTCAGTAGTAATAAGATTAAATTTTCCGAGAGACTCTCATCATGAGTAAGTACCTTCATAAACTCATTTGATTTATTTTGAATATTAAACATTTCTTCCATTAGATTACGTATAGCATCTTCTAAAGATTTTTCCATCTCAATCATCCCTTAGACAATTTTAGTCATTAAAATATAGATTAACTAAAAAATTCAATAACTATATAGGTATTATACAGTCCCCAGGAATAATATGCTAATCATTATAAAATAGATGTTATGTTATGTTATATCATTTCCTTCTTTTTCTTGTATGGTCTTAGTCCTATATTACGAATAAGAAGTTAGATATACAAGTCTAATTTCAGGCAAATAGATATTTGTGCAAACTATTTACGAAACTCACCTTTCAACTTCCTTAATGTATAATTCGATTTAAAATCTTTTAAATTAATAAAACGAATATTTCGAACTTGTTCTTTATTCAATATATTAAATACCTTTTCAGTAATTATTATATTACCATACCAATTGTCAAAATAAAAAATATCACTACCGTCCCACTGATTTTCATTTACACTAAGACCATCTCCAATATCTTCTAGAAACCTATTACAACTTTCACAATAAAGTATTACATTTCCCTTTAGATTATGTAAAAACCCACCATTCCCAATAGGTTCAAATCTACATAATTTATGCTTTTTATTCTCCATTTCAAAATCAGTATATTTGCATTCGATATCTATTTGATATTATTCTCACTTAATATTTCATATACATTATTACTGAGAATATTATATGGCGGTACATCATAAAAATCAGTGATATTTTTGATTGGAAAATATACTTTTAATCTTGTCATTAAGAATGGGTGTCTCCCATTGCATTTACTACATATTTCTATTCTATAATCATCGAATGTATTGATTTGTTTTTCGTTAAAGTAATTATCAGATCTCATTATATAGAACTCCATAATACCCTCCCACTATTTCTTAGGTTTTGCTTGCCTATTAGATATTCCAGCAGCTTCTACCATTTCACTAAGTTGTAATTCTATTTCTTCTGGACTTGCAGTAGGATTATCTTTAATAAAATCTCTCCAAACAGAAGACCAATTTTCCGCTTATTATGTATTACAATATTATATTAACATAATTTTATAGTGTTAAACTTAAACTAAATGTTCTTACACTTATTTTAAGTCTTTATATAACAGATTCTCATATCTAAAAGATAATCGGAACCGCCAATATTTATGTGTAAATGGGCATTTCTTTTACTTGTAGGGGCTCTTTTATCTACGACGTAAATTTCAGATGAGATCTATGGATTACTCCCCCTTCTCATTGAATTAGGGTAATATAAAAAGCCACATCTACTTGATGTGGCTTAAATCATTAATCGTCTATTCCGACAATCTCAGAGATATGTGCAATTGAAATGGTTGTAAATTCATCTAAATCAAGATATTCATAATTTTCTACCGATTCACTTAAATAATTTTCGTAAAACTCATCGGGAGATTCATCAACTACATATGTATTCCCGTTCCCCATAATGACCAATGATTTCTTCATATCTCTTCCTCCTTACAACATATTATTAATACTATATGCTAGTAATCGAGAGGTTCATGCCACATTTGACAAGGATTATTATTTAAAGCTTTATGCCGTCAAATTCACACTATCAACTTACAAAGTATCTGGATTTTGTATTCTACTACACTAAAATAACCTAAATATGCTGTTCAGTTACTTTAAAATCCATTTAATTTATCTTTCTTGATTATCATAATATGTTTTATCAGCTTGATTTTGATCTGTCCCTTTTAAGTAGCCTAATATTACTTTTGGATTTTTCAATAAACCCCAATCGCCATAAGCATCAAATCTTCTACACGATGTAATCATTGCATTTTTTATAGTTCCGAACTTTTTATTATTTTTCTTCCCCCACTTTTTCAACCGCATTGCAAAATCTGCATCTTCTGACATGAACATTTTTTCATTAAATCCGTTGATTGCTTCGAAATCTTTTTTATAGCACCAAAAAATCCCGACAGAAATAGCTCCATACTTAAAAAGTAATGGAATTATTATCAATATAGCTGAAACGATAATTCCTAAAGAAACCCTTTCAAACTTCCCATTAACCCCACCGCCAATATATTTTCCTGATGATAAATATTTGTCTACATTAAACAACAAATCCTCTGTCATCTGGGTATCAGCATCAATCGTTATGATTATTTCACCTTGTGCTATTGCAGCACCCGCATTACGGATTTTAGATAAGTTTTTATCACCATTTTTTAATGTAATGCAATTATAAGACTTTGCTATTTCCTCCGTTTTGTCTGTACATCGATTTAATACAACAATTACTTCAATTTGATCTGCATAATCTTTTGAGGCTTTTTTAATTGAATCCAGGCATTTTCCAATGTATTTCTCTTCGTTATGTGCAGGGATTATTACGGAGAACTTTATATTCTCTTTAGCTTTTCCTTTCAATGTTTGATTTGAACTCATCATACTTCATCTCCTTTAATATTTGTTGTCTCTTTATTATCTATAATAGAGTAAATACTTTTAGTTATGTATGTTGTTATTTACAAATTTATGTATAATATCTATTTATTTGTACTTAAACTACAATTCTAGATTTATAGGAGTAAAACGTATAAGCAATTCTTATGAGTGTTTATAATTTTAATCACATTTTCTTATCAAACAATTTTAGTTAAAATGTTGTTATAACAGTACAGGGGGGGATATACAATGTCATTTGTATTCAAATCAATTGCCCATATTCAACTAGCTGCGCCTAAGAATTCAGAAACTGAAGCAAAAAGATTTTTTGGTGATATTCTAGGATTTCGAGAAATAGAAAAACCAGAACTGTTAAAGAAAAGGGGCGGTGTTTGGTTTGAATTTGCTCACTGCCAAATCCATATAGGAATTGAAGAACCGTTTGCTCCAGCTAAAAAGGCACATCCCGCTTTTGAAGTAGAAAATATTGAAGCTCTAAAAACACATTTATCAAAAAACGAAGTTAATTTTATTATTGATAAAGATTTACCAGGCGCAAATAGAATTTATATTAATGACCCATTTGGTAATCGAATAGAGATATTAGAATGGCTTTGATAGCCATTAATTTCCCATTGCACAAATTCTTTTGACATTATTTCGTATTTCGTTATAATAAATATAATTTAACTGAAGATTTTAAAAGCTATGATAAGAAAGAGTAACATAAGCAGAAGCAAACAGAAAGTAGTCGTATGATGAGAGGCGTGTGTAGAGTTTATGAGAATACGTCTTGGAGCTGTGTACCGAAATTCAGTAGGCTACACCGGGGTTGCAACCGTCATTACAGTAGCGGTATCGCGAATCGGCGTACCTACAGAGGGTAGTTAGGTAAGTAGTTATTAATAAAGGTGGTAACACGTGTATAATGTGTCCTTTAGTTTTTTTACTAAAGGGCTTTTTATTTTACTTATAAGGAGAGAAAGAAATGTTTTTAGTACCTGAAGGAGAAATTACCGATTTTAAAGGGAGTTCAAACTGGTTTCTTTTTGTTTTTCTTGACATAAAAAGGGGTAATCCCTCAGCCAATTTTCCATGGTTTTTGGGACAGCCTAATCCTTTAACTGATAGAAAACCTGTTCAATTTTGCCTCAGTACCAAGCATGACAGTGTTAAGCTCATTCCCTCGGCTACCTTGTCCCCTTCTGAAATAGAGACTGCGTAAAAAATTCTTGCTGTTCACGCGAGCGATCACCTGACTGCGACTTCTCGGTAAATTACAGCATTTCGCTAAGCCGCTAATCCAATCAGCAATTTCTTGATATGGAAGTAACTCTTTGTCAATCATCGTATCCACGATGTTGACCAACCGCTCATCATCCTCATCGCTAAAAATGTGTCTACCATTATGAAGCATGCCAGAAATAGCGACAAGAACCTCACGCAGCATTGCGACGCTAATTTCCTCGCACTGCACCAGCTCGACAAAAACATCCGCACCGTGAGACGCACTGTGAGCCCAGCCTCCTACTGAAAGGTAACCTCGCAGATCCTTCTCCTCTTTATAATAACGGAGCATTGCATGCATTAATTGCTCAATTTCCTCTTGATTGAGAAATGGATTCTGTCTATGGCGTTGCACAATCAAAGCGATAGGCAAGGCAGAGAACGTCCTCGTAAAAACTGACTGATCATCCTCGCTGCCAATATTATAGAACAAATGGTTCTCATCAGTCAGAACAGATAAGAGGCTACGCAACTCCTCTTCACTGAACCTATTCTCTTCCTTAATCCACATATAAAACATCGGATAAATCAGATTATCCCGTAATTCTGGCTGAGGATCGCCAATATATTGAAGTAAAAAAGGTAAGAAATCTTTATGTTGCTCACCTTCGCGTAACTGATACTCATCCTTCTCAATTCTTTGCAAATCCAGCATCAATTTGGTCCTTATATCGCTCATTTTCCCATCCCTCTCATAATTTTTTCACTTCCCTCGCCGAGATCATGAGTAGCGGAAATTCTGCTTATTCCTATCTCAGTCCAACACATGCGAGACATTTGATCATGGATTCCATAGTTACAACATGCTTGTATTTCCCATATTTTAAATAAGTAATGAATTATAACAAACTAATAAAAAGAGTAAGTTTTCAAACAAATTGTTCAAAACTTACTCTCTATATTAATAAAATCTATTTTGAACTTTTACAGAAGCCAAGTAGATTATATAAACTACTAGCTCTTAGTTATTGGATACAACCAATTTAATTTTTGGAGATCGATAAGCTACAAAAAACCAGCTAATATTAACGATTATAGCAGCTAAACAAATAGCTACAACGACTAAAATTTCAAGAATCATATTTTGAACAAAACCTAGGAAAATCACAGCCCCAATTGTAGTTGTAAATATTAGTATGCCGAAGCCACAAAGGATTGCCATTACGAATTTCATCGCATTTATCCCTGCTACGAAGAGAATTACAGGCAATAGATAGCAGAACAATATCATCACCATGCCTAACCACATACCTACCGTGCCAAATTTATTGGCATTCTGGCCCAAATCAGAGATAGGTGTAAGTGAACTTACGACTAGTAAAGCACAAAAAAGGATTGCAGAAATAAGCGTCATTACAATAACGCTTTTTTTATTGACCATTAGTATTTCTAACCCCCTTATTTTATAAAATATCTTTAATTTATAGGTAGATACATAACATCTTCGTCATCATACACCTCTCTTGTTTGAAGAAAACCAAATTTTTCATATAAATATCGCGCATTACTATTTTCTTTATGAACTGTTAAACGAATTTCTTTACAAATATCAAATCGATTTTCTATCCACTTAACTATTTCAGCTAATGCTGCTTCACCATAACCTCGTCGTTGATATTTGTCATCAACAATAAACCCGTTTATCCAATACATATTCGTCGTATTCTCTTCAAAAGCATGCATTATGAAACCTACCATTTGCTCATTGTCATAAATGGCGAATGGTATATATTCAACTGAATCACCATCTGGTTTGATATATACTTTAGCTAAAGATACTGCAACTGATGGTACAAAATTCGTCTGTTCATTTTTAACACTTAACTTCAGTGCTTCTTCCCAATTTTCTCTCGTTACGGGTTTTAATTGTACTTTTATATAAATCACCTCTATGTCAATTTAATTAATAAGCATTTGCATTTTCACTACTTCTTATATCCATAATACACAAATCGAGTAACAATATTCTATATAAATTCAATAAATTCCCTCTGATTAATTATGTTATAAGAAAATTGTCCGTAACGAATATCAAAGTTCTATCGAAGAAATTGCTCAAACCATTACGTCAGTTTACTTCGAAGGTTTGTATTTGTAATTATATTAATGATGCTATATTTGGTAGTTCGAAAAATAATCCAGTCACCCTTTTGCTATAAGCTTATGGTTAGTTCAGCTCTTGCCAGTCCATTTTGCTGTGCATAGGCGACGTCCTTTGAAATTCGCTGAATGAACTTCATCGAATTGCTTTCCATTTATGTGATATAACCGTTGAAATGCCAATAGCCTGTTCAAAAAATTGCAGCATTTTACGCTCAGCCTCTGCCATTTTAAAAAAAGCATTTGCTTGTTTGTTTATGATATGTTTTGCTTCATCTTTTGATTTTGGAAAGAAAGAGGTTTCGGCAATTTCATAAAATTGCTCCATGATAATCTCCATTAATACAATTAAAAGATCCTCTTTTCCTTTAAAATGAATATAAGCAGTTCCATAATCGATGTTTGCCTTTTTGATCATTTGAGAAATAACCTCAGCATGAAAACCTTCTTCAAGAAAAATTTCCTTTGCAACTCTAATAGCTTTTGACGTGTCATAATTGAGCGCAAGTGTTGTTTATCCCCTACTTTACCATTATCCATTCCTATTCCTCCCCTTATCCTCTAGCATAAATCCCCCCCCAAAACAAAAAACATTTATTAGAAAAAATCACTCCGATATTTTAATGTTAATAATTTTCTGAATTGACTTATTGACATTGTGTCATATTCTTTGGTACGATTCCTTGGAATATTCAGACAAATTAATTTAGGAGGATCATTATGGTTTCAAAATACACTTTGGATTACGCAAAACAACTGGATGAGAAAGATATCCTTAAAAGTTTTCGAGACGAGTTTTATTTAAAGCCAGATGGCATTTATATGGATGGAAACTCATTGGGACTTCTTTCGAAAAGAGCTGAGCGTACTCTTTTGGAATCTTTAGAGGATTGGAAAAAATACGGGATTGACGGATGGACTCAAGGGAATCACCCATGGTTTTACATGGCAGAGAAATTGGCCGTAAAGATGGCACAATTAGTTGGCGCATCTCACGAGGAAGTTATTGTAACCGGGTCTACAACTGTAAATCTGCATCAACTTGTAGCTACTTTTTATAAACCGGAAGGAATACGCACAAAAATACTAGCAGATGAACTAACTTTTCCGACTGATATTTATACTCTTCAAAGTCAACTGTCTATACATGGATACGACCCGCAAACCAATCTCATTCGTGTGAAAAGTCGCGATGGCCGATTTCTTGATGAAGATGACATTATCGAAGCAATGACCGATGATATCGCAATGATTATCTTACCAACAGTCCTGTATCGCAGTGGTCAAATTTTAGATATGAAACGCTTAACTGAAGAAGCACATAAAAGAGAAATCATGATAGGATTTGACGGATGTCATTCTATTGGTGCAATCCCGCATTTATTCAGCGAATGGGGCGTTGACTTTGCGTATTGGTGCAATTATAAACATTTAAATGGCGGTCCTGGCGCTGTTGGGGGTTTATATGTAAATAGAAAACATTTTGGAACGATGCCTGGGTTAGCAGGATGGTTCGGGTCCAGAAAAGATAAACAATTTGATATGGAGCATACATTAACACCAGCTGAATCTGCGGGCGCATATCAAATCGGAACACCTCATGTTTTAAGTTGTGCACCCTTGATTGGGTCTTTAGATATTTTCATAGAAGCAGGAATCGAAAATATTCGAGAAAAATCTCTTAAAATCAATCAATATTTAATAGATTTAGTGGAATTAGAGTTGGAAAACATGGGATTTTTCATTGGAACTCCTAGAGAAGACATACGTCGCGGAGGTCATGTGAGCCTTGAGCATAAAGAAGCTGCACGCATTTGTAAGGCATTGAAAGAAAACGGTGTCATTCCGGATTTCCGAGCACCAAACATCATCCGTCTTGCTCCAGTTGCACTATACACTTCCTACGCAGAAGTTTGGAAAGTGGTACAAATACTTAAGAATATCATGTCCGAAAAAAAATATGAAAAGTTCAAGAATGAACGAGAAGTAGTTGCATAATGTAGTATCCACCAAAGGACAGTTTACAAGTTTCTGAATCATGCTTTAATTAGGGATTCCTCATCATTGAAGCGGAAGATTCTCTGGATGTGAAGAATAAATAGAGTGAAATGATGGAAAGCAATTTATATTTGAAAAGTGAGGGGATCGCAGAATGAAGAGTCAGGATAATAATGAACAAACAATCTCTGGGATAGAGAAAGAAATTCAAACTGATTTTCAAAAATCGATGTCTTACGGAGATTATCTCCACCTTGATAAAATTTTATCTAGTCAGTGTAGACTTTCAGACCATCACGATGAAATGCTTTTCATCATTATCCATCAAGCAAGTGAGTTATGGATGAAGCTCATTTTACATGAGTTGGCAGCTGCTACTGAGTGTATACGCCAAAATAAGCTGGAACCCTCGTTTAAAATGTTGTCGCGTGTTTCGAGAATTCAACAGCAATTGATTCAGTCATGGAGTGTCCTTTCAACTTTGACACCTTCTGAATACATGGAATTTAGGGATAAGCTGGGCCACTCTTCTGGATTCCAATCTTATCAAAATCGTTTGATTGAATTTGCATTAGGAAACAAAAATGTCCATATGCTATCAGTCTATCAACATCAGAAAGAACTATCTGAGCAAATGCTGCAGGCCCTTCATGAGCCAAGTATTTATGACGCAGCGATTAAAGCCCTTGTAGCACGTGGATTACCTATAGATAAAGAAGCTATTAGCAGGGATTTTTCACAAAAATATGAACCAAATACTAGTGTCGAAGAAGCATGGCTGACAGTTTATCGCGATGTCGAGCAGTATTGGGATTTATATGAATTGGCTGAGAAGTTAGTAGACATTGGCAATCAACAACAATTATGGCGTTTTAATCATGTAAGTACAGTAGAAAGAATTATTGGTCATAAACAAGGAACTGGTGGATCATCAGGTGTTACGTATTTAAAAAGAGTACTGGATCAACACTTCTTCCCAGAACTATGGAGTCTAAGAACAAAGCTATAAGAAGAAATAAATAGGTTTTTCTTTTAAAAGAACGGCAAAAAAATAATAGCCAAAAGAGATGGAGGTAAGGTGCATGGGTATATGGATTGATATTTCACAACGTCTTGATGAAAACATTGTAGTATGGCCTGGAGATACACCATTCTCATACAAAGTCAATTGGAGTAAAGTAGAGAGTGGCTCTGTCAATGTAGGTCAAATCAATATGAGTTTACACACTGGTACTCATATTGATGCACCTTTTCATTTTGATAACGATGGAAAAAGAGTAATTGATCTGGATCTCGATTTATATATAGGGAATGCAACAGTCATCTATTTACCGAACAGAACTAGCATTGGCGTAAATGAATTATCCAACCTAGATCTACAAGGCGTGACGCGACTGTTAATCCGCACAGATGCATGGAAGAATCGAAGCGTGTTTCCACAAACCATTCCTCATATCCAACCAGAATTAGCGGCATATCTTTCAGAACTGGGTGTTCGTCTTATTGGCCTTGATTTACCTTCAGTAGATCCACTTGATAGTAAAGAATTGTCTGCGCATCATGAACTTGCCGGTTATAAAATTCACATTTTGGAGGGGCTTGTATTAGATGAGATTGGACCAGGAAATTATGAGTTGGCAGCCCTCCCACTTCCATTGGTTGAAGCAGATGGAAGTCCGGTACGTGCTGTATTGAAAAAGTTACCCTAAAAAGAAATAAGACTTGAAATGTATGTATTGAGTTAAAATCTTTCATAAGAACGAGCCGGGTCACGAAAATGATTTGGCTTGTTTAATTTATTTTGGTCCATTAAATACTGACAACTCGAACATTCGTTTAAGTCCATCAGTAAAGGTAAATAGATTACCCTGAATTATTCACGCTTGTTCGAAATTACTCATTTAACCAATTTCCATTGTTCTCGACTCATTTTGAGCAGTGTCTCTTTGTTTCAGTTCCTTGAAAGTGGCATTTCGCGATGAAGTATCTTGAAAATAACGATTTTAGGCAGACCTTTCGCTTGGTTGCGAAATCGTTTTTTGAAAATGGATATAATTGGTGGTCTATTCGAATTTTAATTGCTGAATTCGGGTGAGTATCTTCCAAAAGAATTCTTGGTACACAAAACTGGAAGATAACTTGAAGTAAAGGGATCGTCCTGACTTCACTAATTTACTAGCGACTTTCACAAGACGTGTACGAATGGTCTGAATTTGCATCTGCTTTTGTCTTTTTGGAAAAGAAATGGTGCGTAACCAATTCGTGAAATTATAAGCAAGGAGACTCAGCATCGCCTTAGCCTCGTTTACTTGGAAAGAATGGCTAGTCATTTTATCTAACCCAAAACCGTTTTTTGCTTCTTTGATATAGTTCTCCATTGTGCCTCTTTTTTGGTATGTACGAACAATAGCCTCCGGAGTGAAAGCTTCTACTAAATTAGTCACAAAAAATGTATG
Organism: Viridibacillus sp. NPDC096237; assembly: GCF_050278625.1. Taxonomy (NCBI): domain Bacteria; kingdom Bacillati; phylum Bacillota; class Bacilli; order Caryophanales; family Caryophanaceae; genus Viridibacillus; species Viridibacillus sp. NPDC096237. The sequence continues at coordinate 59,743 of NZ_JBNNTI010000012.1, forward strand.
GGTAAAGAACAGTTCACCCGCCGGACGCTGGGATTGGATCGCTACTTTTCTTGGTTTAGACCATGATTTTGCTTGATAGATCATTTCCTCAAAATGGTATTCGGTTTTTGTGCTATCAGAAGGCGCAGTGGAAGGCTGGTATTCCTCAGCTAGTCGTTGTAAAACGGCATTTGATTTTAAACGAATCACGTAATAAACCGATTCCTTTTCACAAATATCATACAAAGCAGGTACCGCAAAACCACTATCTCCACGAATACACGGAGTCGTCTCTGGAAAGTATTCATTGTAATGTTCAATCAACGGTCGGATAAAATCTACGACACCATTCGAAGTATAGACGTTGCCAGGACGAAGCTGAGCTTTCAGAAAATCACCTGTTACACCATCAAAAGCAACTAATGGATGAAAACCGACTGTTTTATAATGCGTATTGTAGGCAGTTGATTCTTGATTGCCATAGGTATCTGCATGCGTAGAATCCAAATCGAAGATAATGGCTTTTGATTTTCTATACGTATGTACTTTATCAAGTAGTTCTTGATTGGCCTGTTGTAATTGTGCAATAGATTTTGCGTCAAAGCGTTCCCAAAAACGAGATAAACTCGGTTGAGAAGCTAACGCAGGGACACCTACTATTTGCGTGAAAACAGGGTCCTCTGTCAATCGGTCCGCTGCATCATCTTCTGGATAACCAGCGATTATTTGATAAATCTTTTGACGAAGCAAGTTTTCATTGGCATGAATAAAAAAAGAGCGTGTGTCATGTAAATGGAGATTCTTTGCCAAAGTTTGAGAAACACCATGCTTCCTGTATCGGAAGAAAGAGCCCCTCCATCATTCGATAATTTAATACGACGATTGAAATGTAGGTTCATTTGCGGTAAAGTAGCCATTATAAGAATCCTTTCTGAAGTTATTTTGTCGTGATTTAACCTTAGCAGAATAGGATTCTTTTTTCATTTATTTCATGTATAAATATTTGGTGAAAAAGACGATGAACTTGGCTTTAGAAGCTTATCTAGATAAAACGGTGAATAATTCAGGCTTATAACTCTAAATGAGTAATTTTTAATACAAATATTACTATATAAAATGCAATGACTGGTACCTTATGCCACTTGAAGCTCATTTTTGATTTGTTCAAGTGGTGTGCCGTCTGTTGTTGCTACGTAGAATGTATGGCAAAGGTAAAAGGTGTGTCGTGCAAATTTCAAGAAGTTAAACAAAAGAGGTGGTGGAATACATCTCCCACCACCACATTTCACAGAGAACCAATTAATGTTTTATAGCCTCTTGTCCTCGAATATTCCAAGTGATTGCGAATAAGATAATTGCTAAAACACAAGAACCCGTTAATAACATAAATCCTCCATCCCAACTTGAAAATTGAACAACATACCCAAGTAAGGCATTAGCCATTACTGCTCCACCTAAATAACCAAATAAACCCGTTAATCCAGCTGCAGTACCTGCAGCTTTTTTTGGTACGAGATCAAGGGCTTGTAAACCAATTAACATGACAGGTCCATAAATTAAGAACCCAATCGAGATTAACGCAATATTATCTATCATTGGATTTCCTGCAGGGTTTAACCAATAAACAATAACTGCGATTAATACTCCCGCCATAAATACAGCACCGGCAGGTCCACGACGTCCTTTAAAAACTTTATCGGATATATAGCCACATAAAAGTGTACCTGGAATACCTGCCCACTCATATAAAAAGTAAGCAATACCTGATTCTTTCATATTGAATCCCTTTTCTTCACTTAAGTATATTGGTGCCCAGTCAAGCACACCATAACGTACGAAATAAACGAAGACATTTGCAATTGCAATGGCCCAAACCCATTTGTTATTTAATACGTGTTTGAAAAGGATTTCTTTCGTTGTCAATTCAGTTTCATAGATTGTTTTAGAATTATTCGCGTAATCATTACGATACTCTTCAATCGGAGGTAAGCCAACTGATTGAGGTGTATCACGCATTAAAATAAATGATAATACTGCTCCTAAGATTGCAACTAAAGCTGGTAATATAAATACTCCTTCATAACCTGTATAGGTTGCTCCAAAATATGTCGTAATAATTGAAATTCCACCAATCGCTAGTGGTGCCATTAAGCCACCACCTACATTGTGAGCGACGTTCCAAATTGCTGTTTTACCCCCTCTTTCACTTACACTAAACCAATGGACAAGCGTACGACCTGATGGTGGCCATCCCATTCCTTGGAACCAACCGTTTAAAAATAACATGACAAACATAATCGCAACGGACGATGTAAAGAAGGGGAAAAATCCCATAAATAAGTTAATAATAGCAGATAAAATCAGCCCTGTGAATAAGAAATACCGAGCATTACTACGGTCCGACACTGTTCCCATTACAAATTTACTTATCCCGTATGCAATCGAAATCGCAGACAATACTAGACCTAATTCCCCTGTTGTGAAACCTTTTTCAGTTAAATACGGCATCGCAAGAGAGAAGTTCTTACGAATTAAATAATATGCGGCATAACCAATGAAAATCCCCATGAAAACTTGAAATCTAAGCTTTTTATACTCAGAATCAATCTTGTCTTCAGGTAACCTTTCAACTGGTGGGGCAGACTTAAATAGTTTAAGCATATAGTCCTCCTTTATTTTGAAGTTAACAAGAATTTGATCTTGAATACAGAAAAAAACCCACACTTCAACAGACATACTACCACTTGGAAAGTACCTTTGTAGTGTGAGTCTCCGAATCTCCATCACGTAGTTAACTTGTATATAAAAGTTAAACTTTTTTGGAAACGGTGTCAATATTTTTTTGTGACTATTTTACTTCTATTCTTTTAGTGGGGGTAGCACCACATCCCCATCAAATACAATTACGACTCCTATTCTTTATTTCTTTATTTCTTTATTTGTTTTTCTGTTGATTTACCCCTTTTGGGACACCTATCTTATGGATAACGGAAAATGAATATTAGTTTGTGAATTTTCCAATCACCAATTTAAAATGATCGTTAGTCCACAACAACCATTTTCATTCAAATTAATTCTAATATTGTCTGGTGTATATTTAGTATCGAACGTAATGGTAATCCTGTTGCTGAAATCAATTTATCGACTTCAGTTTTATTCGAAAGTTGTGCAGCATTTATTAAATCATGTGCAAACTGTTCTGACACTGCAATTTTATCTATAAGCAAATGAGCTTGGTGCATAATGTTCTGAATCTCTTTCGCTGATGTCTTGAACTTATGTGTATCTACAGTGGGAAAGGGACTGCTTTGTGTTGAGTTCGTCGGCATTGCTAGGTGTCTAGGAATTTGAGTAGGTGTAGAATGATTTGACATAACCCACTGTGGATAGTGATTTGAATAGAGAAAATACGGATAAGGACTGAAATACAACTGGATTCCTCCTGAAGCTCGACGACAATTTGAAATGGAGAGAGCGCCCAGATTTCACTAATTTACTTGCCACTTTAATCAGACGTGTACGAATTGTTTGGATTTGGAACCCTTTTTGTTTTGGCGGAAATGTCAATGTGCGCAGCCAATTCGTTAAATTATAGGCAAGTAGACTTAACATCATACGCGCCTCATTCATGAGGAAATCATGACTTTTCATTTGATCAAAACCGAAGCCATCCTTAGCTTCTTTAATGAAATTTTCCATCGTGCCTCGCTTTTTGTACGACGTGACAATCGCCTGTGGTGAGAAACTTTCGCTGAAATTTGTCACGAAAAACGCATGTGAAAAGAACAGTTCTCCGGCAGGTCGCGTTGATTGAATGATAATGCGACGTGACGTTGACCAAGAGGACGCCTGATAAATGGATTCCTCAACATAGCTTTCCGTCATCGACACATCGCGAACTTCATGCGCTGGATGAAGTTCTTCTGCGAGTGCTTTCAGTTTGGCGTTCGATTTTAAACGGATGATATAGTAAACAGGTTCTTTTTCACACAGTTCATACAGCACAGGCACCGCAAAACCACTGTCCCCCCCGTATAAGAGTAGAGGTTTCAGGGAACTTTTCGTTGTAGTGTTCGATTAAAGGTCGCATAAAATCAACCACACCATTCGACGTATACACACTACCGGGTCGTAATTGCGCTTTCAAAAAATCACCTGTCAGCCCATCAAATGCGACAAGTGGGTGGAAGCCCAACGTATAAAAAGAAAAAACACATATTAGCCATCACTAATATGTGTTTTTCTTCTCTATGGATTATTAGAAGGCGAGATTTATCGCTTCCATTAACAATAACTCGGATGATGTGATTAAATTACAATTCCAGACTACTTTAGTCATCGACAAGATTCCACGTTATGAATTATTTTGGTTCAATAATAGCAAAATAATTATCTTCAACATCCGCAAAGTTAAATACTTTACCATGAGGTAATTCAATGATTGCTCCTACTTTTACGCCTTTTTCTTGTAAATTTTGATAGTCTTTTTCAAGATCATTTGAATAAAGCAAAACAGATGGTGTACCTAAATGCAATTCCGGACTCATCTTAGCTATAAATTCTTTATCATGCAAAACAAAGCTAGTTTCGCTACCCACTGTTGGTGCTAGCTCAACCGATAAAGGTTCGCTACTTTTTTGTCGAACGACAAAATTCAATTTATCCTCCCAAAAAGTTGCAACTGCTTCAACATCTTTTACATATAGCATTACTTGTCCAATTTTGTTAATCATAACGCACCTCCTATATGATTAAAATAGTATAACATGATTATTATGCTTCTATATAGATTATCGCTTCTTTGTAACCTTAGAAATCACTAATACTTCTATCAAATAATAAAAAAATAATGCTTAAAAATGTATTAATTCTCTCATTTAAACTTATACTAGCAGCAGGTACTTTTCTATTCCATTAATCTTTAACAGGTAAGTTCCATATACATAAAAATGAACAGAAAAAAAGGAATATCCCGAAAGATATTCCTTTTTATTAGCTAATATTAAAGTTTAGTAACGTTAGCTGCTTGTGGTCCGCGGTTACCTTCAACTACTTCAAACTCAACTTTTTGACCTTCGTCAAGAGTTTTGAAGCCATCACCTTGGATAGCGCTGAAGTGTACGAATACGTCGTTTTCGCCTTCAACTTCGATAAAACCGAAGCCTTTTTCTGAGTTAAACCATTTTACTGTACCTTGTTTCATGTGAGAAAACCTCCAAAAAAATAAATGTAGACAATATGTAATTAATGACCGAAAACAAAAATTCACATATTACATAAAGTACCGAACTACTGTCGATCACTTTTTGTAATATGTGAATGAGAGTTGCGGTTAATCAATTTCAATTGTTAACATAATTATATGTACAGATGGAAGTTTTGTCAACAAATGTTCTTAATTTTTGGAAAATATTCTTAAATTTGAGGTTAATTTCCCTCATATATCCATATTATACCATGGTACGTTTGGATATCTTCATCACAAGCTTCACAAAAGCCGATTTCATCATCAGACCAAAATGCCCAGAATCGTTCTTTTTTACTAGCATCGTGATCATACTTTTCTTTAAAATTCTGTAATGTCTCAACCAAATATTGCTCAGCCTCTTCTTTTACTCGGAAAGAATTTTCTTCTATAATATGCTCTTCCCAACCTTCAAATTGCCACCACGGCTCATAATCTGCTTTCATATAAATTATTTTATACATATTATTCAAATCCTTTTATTTAAATTTTAAATATTCACCCGTTACATTTTTTATACCTTTATTCCCTATCGTTAATGTGCTAAAATTACTATAAAAATACAATTTTTTAACACAGGGGGATTCGGATGTTTGCTACAATTAGACCCAAATTGGAAATGACTCAGCTACTTCAAAGAGGAACTGACATCAATACAATTGGGAGATTTAAAGATACATTAGCATTTAATAATTTCCACAATAGAGATGAAGAAAACTTAAAAGAGCTTTATTCAAAATTAATGAAATGCACACCTTCTATGCGCGACATTTTCACAAAATACTTAGCTGAAATTGCGCCAAATAAGCATAATCCGATTTCTGATCAATTTATCGAAAAATACTTAAATTCATTCTTTTTAGATCATAGAGACGAAAAGTACGTTGATGAAACTGTACGTTTCTTTTACTTATTTAGACACCATAAATTCGAACCAGGTAAAACTATTGTAATGTTCAATCAGTTTGCTTTTTATGTGACTACACACATATTGTATAACTTTGGATACAAACCTGCCAAAGCATTCGACTTGATGCGCTCATTTCAAGCTGCTGTAAATATCGATCAAGAGTTATTATTTGAGGTAGCGACTGAAAGAATGATTGAACACGCAGTTAGTGAAGTTTCAGCTTTGATGGATACGAACTCACAAATTATGTATATGAAAGACCTTATTTATAGTTTGGATCGCCAAAACGAAGAAATTCAATCATCCACAGCAGCTACAGAACAAATTACAGCTTCTATCAGTGAAGTAGCTAAAACATCCGCCCGTATTTCTGAAAAAACAGCTGATTCTGTTGAATATGCAACAAATAGTAAGAACTCCATTGATTTTGCATTAAGTGAAATCTTCAAAACAGAAGAAACCTTCACATTGATTGTAGAATCATTCAGTGAATTACAAAAACGAGTCAATGATATCGAGAATGTTGTAACGCTAATTAAAGAAATTGCTGATCAAACAAACCTACTTGCTCTAAACGCTTCTATAGAAGCTGCACGTGCAGGTGAGCACGGGAAAGGATTTGCTGTTGTCGCACAAGAAGTTCGTAAACTTGCTGAAAACACTGTGTCAGCTTTAGGCGAAGTCTCTTCGAACGTACAACATCTAAAAAGCTATTCAAACAATGTAGCAACATCGATTTCTCAAACAACTGCCATTATTAAAGAGGCTACAAATGAGGCAAAAGATTCTTTACCACTTCTTTCTTCAATCGTAGAAGCTATCGAAGAAATTAATGTAGATGTTACAAATACAGCAGCTATATCAGAACAACAAGCTGCAGCAATTGACGAAGTCTCACATCGCATGGTACAAATTTCTGACTTGCAAGATGATATACGTGAATTAGGACAATCAACGTCAGCTGGTATCCATCGACTAGGCGCTGAAATCAACCATTTCCGTTTAAGTATTGTTGAAAATAATAATGTACAACTTTCAAGTAATGCCCTTTTACAATTATCAAAAGCTGATCACATCCTATGGAAATGGCGTGTCTATAATATGTTCTTAGGGTTAGAGAAAATTGAAGAAAGCGAAGTATCTTCACATAGAGATTGTCGACTAGGTAAATGGTATTCATCTGAAAAAGCTCGCGATAAATTTGGCAAAGAAAGAGCCTATATCGAGTTAGACTCGCATCATCAAAAAGTTCATGAAGCTGCAAAAAAAGCTGCTGTTTCCTTTAACGCGGGTAATATCTTCGATGCTGAATTAGCATTAAAAGAAGTTGAAAACTCATCTCAGCAAGTTCTGCATTATATTAATGAACTACTTGAAAAATTGGAAAAAGAACGAGGAATAATATAAAATCAATATAGGTAAGCAGACATTCTACAATATGCCGGCTTTCTATTTTTAAAGTAATTGGAGGCAATAAAATGAGGAAGCGAGCTCATATTGTATTTATCGGAAAAGATCAAAATCACGGATATCGGTTTTTCATTAAACAAAAATCTATTGAAATCGACTTGAAAGGTAACTGCTATTTAAATGAGTATAAGTAAATCGAGGTTGAAGTAGAAGGAACAATAGAACAAATCGACCAATTTCTCCAATTCGTTCAACGTGGTGTTAATCCTCAATCGGAAAATAATCGTTTCCGTATTGAATTACATAATGATTTAAAAGGGTATACTTCTATGGAGTCGGATATAGTTTAAACCGACTCTTTTTTGTACGATAAATTGAAACTTTCTTTTATCTATTTCGTACATAATATTAGGGTGTTTAAGGAGGAATTTATTATGCTCAATTTCCGACACTTTCTAGCAAGATATGCAATCACAATCCCTTTTACTTTCTTCATGTGGTTTGTCTTTCTATTTGCTTTTAAACTGACTTTCCTTGAATGTTCTGGCTTAGCTTTAATCACGTACTTTACCACGGCCTATATCTTCAAAAAAGTTCAAGTTCGAAAACAATTGAAAATTGTAGGCATAACTCGCTCAGAATATCGTCACATTAAAGAACAAATGATGCTAGCACAAGCTCAAATTAAAAACTTAAATCGACACTACACAAAGGTTCGCTCTATCTCGGCCTTTAAACAACTTTTTGAAATGAATCGATTAGCCAAACGGATTTTCCAAATTGTACGGACAAACCCAAAGAAATTTTACCAAGCCGAAGATTTCTTTTATGCACATCTAGAATCAGCTTCAGAATTAACTGAGAAGTATGCCCTTCTCTCAACGCAACCGATTAAAGACATAGATGTTCATATTGCCCTTCAGCAAACACGCGAGACTTTAGAAAACTTAAATCACACAATGCAAGACGATCTACGAGCAGTCTTAGCATCTGATATAGAAGAGCTAAAAATGGAGCTCGATTTTGCTCAAATATCAACACAAAAAAACAAACCTTTGCTTGCTCGAAAGGAGAATTTATATGACAAATAATCCAGCTTCACCCGAACCAGTTAAATCAATGGACGACCTACTTAGCAATCCCTTTGACATGCAGCCGGAACTAGCCAAAGCACCATCTGTCTCCCCTGCTTCGGACATGCCCGTTAAGCAAATTGACCGATTATCGGATGAGGATAAAAAGAAAGCGGAACAGCTTGCTTCGCAAATTCCTGTTGGCAACTATGAATCCATTTTAACTTACGGAGCTAATGCTCAAAACGAACTTTCACACTTCTCTCATCAGATGCTTGATCATGTACAACGTAAAGACATTGGGCCAGTAGGTGATGTCCTAAAAGATTTAATGGATAAGCTATCTGAAATCGATCCTGAAGAATTATCTCAAGAGAAAAAGTCAGGACTTCGCAAACTTTTTGGTAAAATAGCACGTCCAATCCAAGAAATGATGACAAAATATCAAAAACTTAGTACACAAATTGACCGTATTGGGATTCAATTAGAACATTCTAAACGCGATCTCGTGGAAGATGTTCAAATGCTCGATAAGTTATATGAGCAAAATAAAACGTATTTTGAAGCATTGAATGTTTATATCGCTGCAGCTGAACTAAAACGTGATGAAATTACGGTTAAGTTATTACCTGAATTACGTCAGAAAGCAGAATTTGCTAATGACCAAATGCTTGTTCAAGAAGTAAATGATATGGCACAATTCGTGGATCGCCTTGAGAAACGTATTTATGACTTACAGTTATCACGCCAAATTACGATTCAATCTGCACCACAAATTCGTATGATTCAACAAACGAATCAAACGCTAGCAGAGAAAATTCAAGCTTCAATCATGACAGCTATTCCTTTATGGAAAAACCAAATTGCCATCGCTCTTACTTTGAACAATCAGCGAAGAGCAGTAGAAGCACAGAAACAAGTAACAAAAACTACTAATGATTTGTTACTTAAAAACTCTGAAATGCTAAAAGTAAACACGATTGAAACTGCAAAAGAAAACGAACGTGGTCTCATAGAAATCGATACTTTGAAGAAAACGCAAGAAAACCTTCTCCAAACAATCGAAGAAACACTGCAAATCCAAGCTGATGGACGCCAAAAACGAAAAGCTGCCGAAATTGAAATCGCTCGTATGGAAGGTGAGTTAAAGCAACGTTTGTTAGCTATCCATACGCAGCAACAAAATAATAATCGTACAAATTACTAAGATATTGAAAAGAGCCTAATTCTCTCATTAGAATTGGGCTCTTTTTTTAACATCTATTTCGTTCCTGTATATCGAATTGTCATTTCCCCAATCATTAGTATCAGTAAGAAACTTAAAATAGAAACTGATTGTACGAGACTGCATAACAAAACTATAGTTGCTTGTAATACCATCAATACACGTAATAACTTTTTGATGGCTATTTGTTGATTACTTACTGGAACCGGATAAAAAGCATTCATACGAACACTTCGTGGTGAAATGAACAAGTGTTTAATTTGATAAATCGTTGCAAATGACAATGCACTTACAATTACCCATACAACAAAAGGTTCGTTAACAAATGCTACTATAAAAGCTGAAATTACCGTTAATCTTCCCCACAAATAGACCGACTCATCAGTTCGTATAAATGTACGTGCTATTAAATAGAGAGACGTATTCTTTTGATCGTAACGTATTATTTTAGTCACAAAATCTAGCCATGCTCTTCGACTAATGTTTTCTTTTAGAAACGGGACATCTGTAAAATAATTCACAAAGTGATAAAACCGAGCCATTCGAGCACTTTCCATTTTTGATAAATAGTCATACGGAATAGGTTTTAACATAACTTTTTTTCTATACTGTTTCTCATATACTATTAATATAGCAATAATAATAAAGAAGAGAATGATTTCACCTTCGAGCGCAAGTTTTAATACAATAATTGAAAGACACAACCGAATCAAGCGATTAATAAAGTGATGTCTCCCCTGATTTTGCCAATGATTTAAAAATTCTATTCGTACATTAATATATTTTAAAATCATTATTCCACAAAACCCTAAAGAGATTTTCCATAATGATGGATTCTCTACTTTTAGTAATAGAGAAATTGCTGCACAATACATCACTAGTACAATGCAAATTTGAGACCAGTATGTCCATATTATTGCTTTTCTAAAATAGGTGCCCATCTTAGATTCTAGCTGTAAAAAGTATACTTGGTCAGGTTCTCTAATTAATGTAGTTGGTCTACTAAATGACAATAATACCCCACATAAAGCAGAAACAAGCCACTCAGCTGGAAAATCATTCGCCACTATCTTTAACCATTTCCCGTAATATGCAACGGCAAATCCTAACACAATGATTATGGCTATATAACTTGTAGCAAAAACAAATTTTAAGTATTTAAAAAGTTCTTTCAAATATTGTTGGAATCTTATAGCCCAAATTTCATCTATATTTTTCATTATGTTCTCCTCTATGTATCATATACCCCTGTTAGATTATAGTTAAATTCTAATAGTAATTGGAAATGATAACAAGCTTTATCAAGCAATTGCTAACGCATAGTAGTAAATTGAAATAGTACTTTTTAATAGCTATGATACAAATTATGATGAAATGCAAAAAAAAGAGAACTTCCTTGCAGTAGAAGTCTCTTTTCTATTTCTATTTAAGTCCTATTTATTACGAAAGTAGCGTTTACATTTATTTAAGTTGCTATAAATGGAGTTTGATGAATATACTGTCTATTTTCAATCTGATTAATGATAAAACTTGCTATATCTTTATTAGTAATTTTCGTACCAGGCATATCGGAAAGGCTTTCCTTAATATTCCCCAATTCCGAACCCTCAACTACAAATGGTAAGCGGATTAGTGTCCATTCAATTCCTATATTTTCTTGAAGAATAGTTAACTCTTCCTTCTTATCCTTCATCATCTTAGAAAAGAAAATTTCAAATAGCTTTGCACCAATCTTATTTAAAACGTTTTTATTATCTCCTTTTATGTTGAGAGACCCTCCTGTAACACCTATATATCGACTAATTTCAAATTCTTTCATTACTTCAAATATATTTTTCGTTAGGCTACTATATATTGGTTCATCCTTAGGGGGCTGGCCAAAGGTATTAATGACAATATGACAACCATCAAGAAGTAGTTTTATATTATTTATATTCTCAACTGTTCCTTCTATAATTTCAATTCTTTTATCTTTATCAGCAATCTTTTCTGGATTTCGAACAAGCATGCGAACTTGATAACCATTTTGTAACGCTTTAGTAGCGATATAACGTCCTACTTTCCCCGTCCCACCAATTATAGCTACTCTACTTTCATGATCCATTAATACAACCTCCAAGTATAGTCGTTTACGTCGCTTTATAAATTATTTCCACATTTAGATTTGTTATTAATCTACCATATCTTCGTAAAATTGTTCTCCCGACAAAAACTTTAAATTGTCCATTATAAATCATTGCACTACCACATGAAGGACTATACTCTTTAAGAACAATGATCGTTGCCTCAAGCTCCTGTATCATTTTAAGCGTAGCAAAAGTACCTTTTATGTATAAATCCGTAACATCTCTACCTGATTTTTCGATTACTCTAGCATTCCCGTCCAGTACATCCTCCGCCTATTATTTCAGCTGGTTCTCTCAGGGTGAAAAATCACCTAACAGTTCAGGTCATACCTTAACAGCTTTATTTACTTCGATTAGTTTACGAATTTTCCGATTTAAACTATGTGTACCGTTATAGCTTACGTGTAAACCTGCCATACATGAGCTCACTATTATCATTGCTATCACCTCTATCTTTAAACCATTACCATTAAAGTGGTAGATTGATTTCCGCTACGGGATGCTCGCTTTCCGCGGGCAACCGCAGGAGTCGAGCACCCTCCGCTACAATCAACTAAAAAATGTAGCAACATACATTTATATTGAACATAAAAACTATTTTATACAATTTACACAATGATTTGTGTTTTGAATAGTTTATGGACCTTACCCCAACGAAATTGATATTCTATACCTTATATAGAGCAAAAGGGGTTCGCCTAAGTACATTTTGATGCTTCATATGACCTTTTGCTAATGTTTATCCATACCAATACTTAATTGGCATACAAAAAAATTAAGAAGAACCTGCAACAAATTAGTGTTACGATCTAACAGAAGAACTCCTAGATCCCTCTTCACCTCTTAATTGGTACGCCTGTACTTTATGAGCAAAAAGAATAGACCTATAAATAGGATTCCATATAGAAAAATCCAACTAAATTGCCAATAAAATAATCCAGGTATGAATTTTATACTATCTTTCGAACTCAACATTTCTAAAGAAAGGTGGACAGGCGGTAATAACCAAATAAGCCCTTTTACTTGTAGAATCGAGCTTTTTAAGGAGACAATTGCTACAGAAACAATAAGTATACTTAGCGCTCCCCACCACGTATTACCCTTGTTTTTGACTAGCTCTCTTGTAAAGATAGCGGATAATGCAATAGCTACAATGGATAAACTAAAATGAGCCAGGAGGCCCATAATTATATGTAATGAACGAGTCTGTCCCCCGAACGCACCAATAACGATGGGATAAGCTACATATATGCAACTTAGACAAAAGCCAATAAGAGCACAAATAATAAATAGTGCCAGATGATACTCCCTTAAGTTTTTGCAATGCAATAACGTTATTTGTTTTTGGCCCTCATCTTCTGCATGAAAAATCGTTATTGTAAACCACCCCATGATAAAAAAGAGCACCAAGGATGTAAATGAGTAACTGTCTAAAATTGGATTAGGAATATAAGTATAGTTCACTATAAGAGCCATGATATAGAATGAAAAAGGTGGAACATATCTGTAAGATCTTAAATAATTGATTAATTGATAGCTTATTAAACCTCTCAATTTCTTTTCATTCCCCCTTAACTAAAAGTTGCTATGGAAGTATTCTTCAGACCCGTGTATAGGAAGTAATTGCTTAATAGAAGCTCCTTTTATAAGGAGTTCCATTAAAATTTCATCTGTAATTTCCTGATTAACGGTTGCCTCTACCTCGTTAACTCCAGAATTTAAACGCCTTTCTTGTTGAATTTCGATAAAGGGAAGTAATTCTTCTAACGATGTTTCTGTAGAAATTTCAAAAATAAATCTATTTCCTTTGTTTACACTCTCTTGTAATGAACTAGTTTGAATAACTTGATGATCCTTTATTAATATGACACTATCCACTATGTTTTCTAACAATTTAGTCTCATGGCAAGTCAAGACAATACTTAGCCCTCTTTCTTTCAAAATTAATAGAATACTTTCTAAATCGCTTTGGGCTTTGGGGTCAAGTCCAGATAAAGGCTCATCCAATATCAAAAGATCTGTCTCCTCAAGCATCGCCTGCATAATCGCAACCTTCTGTTTCATTCCTTTAGAAAAGTGTTCAATTCTTATTTTACGAGCATCTTGCAAATTAAAGGTTTCTATTAAGCTATCTATTCGCTGTTGTATTTGACCCTTTGCCATTCCCCGAATATTCCCCATATGATTTAGATATTCTTCCGGCGTAAACAGAATATGAGAGGGCGTAACTTCCGGTACATAACCAATTTTTTGCGGCTGTATATGATTGTGAACCACACCACTGTCTGGCTTGACTATACCTCCAATGATTTTTAATAGTGTACTTTTCCCCGAACCATTCTTTCCAACAAATGCTACAACCTGATTATCATATAGAGAGAAAGACGTATTTTCCAACACTATTTTCTCTCTATACTGTTTGGTGATATCCTTTAATTCCATTATAATTTTCATCTTTACACACCTTACTTATTAATAATTAAATGTACTAGGTACCTTGCTTGTTAATAAACATAAGACTTCATTAAAGAATAGAAAAACGCTACCATCACCCGCTGTTTAGTTTCTATATTAAGATTTAGGATCAAGGAAGTTATTACACAAGATACAGTTATTAACTGTAAAGGTGCAGAGGTATAAAAAACCATTAAACTTCCAAGTATCTTTTCCCCGACATTCGATCAATACAACACGAACAATCCCATTATATATATATTTTACCATATGTTGATCAACTATTGATAAAGTCAAGAGCCATAGAAAGGTTCATGGTGCACACAGATAACATTATAGGCAGAATTGGCACTATTTCTATGCATTCGAAGCTAATACAATTGCAAACGAATATACGGAACAATCAACTATTTAATACTAAATGAAATTAGAAGAATTAAATCGAGAAACAGTTTTAACTTAACTTTTTCCACGTCCCGAATAAATTAATCAAACCAAAACTACCATGGTGATTTATTTTCATTCGTAAACTTATCTGTAATAGGAGAAAGGCAGACAATATAAAATAGCAACACTAAAAAAGTAGAAGTAATAAGTAGCCCATAAGACAAACCTATACGCTCAGCTAAATTCAATGGAAAAAATACTGCTGGAAATACTGAATAAAATAAAAACGGAGTTGCACTTTCTTTCCAATGTTTTATATACACTTGCTCAGCACATTCAGGGCAATTAAATTTATAGGGATCAAAAGACTTTTTAAAAATAAATTTGCGATTATAGCGACAATTACAATGAGGGCATTTTGCATAATTCCCTGCTTTTGTAGCATACAGTGTTAGACTACAAAGAAATGTCGTATATGCAATAACAACTACACCCTTAATCACTTCATATGATGTCTCGTAAGTTCCAAATAAAATTATGTTTCCCAATACCATCATACCAATAGCCCAACTCATTAGTTGAAAGAATAAAAAGGTACGTTTACGCTTTTCCTTACGAATTTGCATAGCAGCTTTTCTATTAATATAAAGTGTATATGACGTGACGATTAGCGTTGCAAAAATAAAAATGAATACATGTGCTACGATTCCTCCGATGAATTTAAAGTTACTTACTCCAATTATCGGTGACGTCATCCATATAATGGTAGTTAACACACCTAAAACAATTGCCACAATATGAAACATTTTGTAATGTATATGTGTCTTGATGAAAGTTCGCAATGTTTGTACTTTCTCATTACTATTCCAACGCTTTGTTTTCATAATAGCAAGTGCACTAAATAGAAGTGTTAAGCTTGAGAAAATAATCATCATTATCAAATATATTAGTAACTGCCAAGAATATCTTTCAACCTCCTCACCTTTATTCATGACAGATCCTGATGAAATATTATCTTTTGGTATTTCTCCTTGAATATTCATCATTAGGAACAATAACGCTAACGCAATAAACGAAGTAAGAACCACTGGGTAACCCCAATTTCTTTTCGGCTCTTGTCCTTTATGAGGTGCATTCTTTATTTTCCGTAAAATTTCTAGCTTTTGATCTGTACTTAGCTTAACTTCGTGATTTATTTCCCTTTGCCATTCCTCTTTAAATTGATTCATGTGACAACACCTCCCAATCATATGCCGATAATTGCTTCTGCAATTCTTTACGAGCCCTTTGTAGCCTAGACTTAATGGTGGAATGTGGGACTTCTAGCAGCTGAGCTATATCAGATGTCGAATATTCCTCGTAATAATAAAGTAAAATAACCTCTCGATATATTACTGGTAGCGTTACTACTACATTCGTTAATTCCATTCGCTCTTGCTTTTCTATGTATACCTTCTCAACTGTATGCAATTTACCTTTTAGTTGCACTTTTTCAAGAAGAATGGAGCGCTTATTTTTCCAGCTACGTAAATAATCATGACAACGATTAATCGTCATTTTCACTAAATATGTTTTTAATGAAGCATCTTCTCTAAATTGGTGCTGTGTTTGATAAAATTTTAAGAAAACATCCTGGATTATTTCTTCTGCAAGCTGCTCGTCTTTCACATAAACGTATGAAACGCGAAGTAAGTAATCGCTGTATGTATGTATAATGTGTTCAATTTCATGTTGCACGCGACTGTCCTCCTTTCTCGATTCAAACTATAGACGTTAAAAAATGGATGTAGGACGCAAAATTATGAAGAAATTTCTTATTTCATTTAAAATGTCATTAAATTTCTTATTTTTACACAGCTAAATACGTATAACCCCGTTTTGATTTCAAAACGGGGTTATACTGGATTTGCTTAAATTTAGGCATCTGTAATAATACTAAAATAAACATCCAGTCGTATTGATTAACTAATTTCAACCATTACCATTAAAGTGGTAGATTGATTTCCGCTACGGGATGCTCGCTTTCCGCGGGCAAGCACATTCAACTTCCACTATTTTCCATTAGACGAAGTGATTTTTCTCATAATTCCTCCTAACAACCAAATTGTACACAACTAATAATTACTTCACACTAAAACAAGAGATAATAAACCTTATTGTATTTGAACTTACTTGTGTAATAATATCTTATTTGGTTTATCCATGAAAAAATAAAAGTTACCGTCATTCCACATTGTACTCTCTCTATCAAGGAAGAAAACATGGAATGCATATTCACTATACTTTTGTTTAAAACGAATTCTACATGGAATGTTACAGCTTAATGTAGAATATTATATTCGCATTAAGTTATTAGGAACATCTAATGTTGTTTTACAACTGAGATTGTATTTTAATGAGAAATGTTTCAGTTTTTTTCGATTTCCTTTAAAAATGAAAGAAAAATGAAATTTTGCAAAAGAAATTCTTTGTTAAAATAAAAAGCATAAATACAATAATAGTGTTTACACATGGAGAAAAATGTATTCTTCAAGATATAGTGGAGGAAAAAATGAGATTAGAAAAACAATTGATAAAAAAGATATATTATGAAACATTCCTAATGGAGAATGAAACACTTCCACCTCTTCAAGTACTTGGAGAAGCTTATTTTAACGAACAAAAAAATGAGATTTCCGATGGATCTTATATTCGTTTTGCACAAGGTGAATTTTATTATCACCATAAAGATTTTGAATCAGCTATTTTTAAATGGGAGAAAGTCAGTAATGAATTAGCACCATGGGCACAAAAAAACATTGCGGATGCTTACTTCGAACTTAACCAATTATCAATAGCTGAAAATGTTTATACCGCCATTACTACTGATAACAAAATACTTATGACCGAAATTATACTGCAATTGCTGTCTCTTTATATCGAACAAAATAATCTTGATTCAGCTTTCGCTGCTATTAAAGAAGCAGTTTCTTTAAACCCCGATTATCCAAACGTCACAACAATTGCACGTTCCTTTTATGAAGAACAGCAAGATTTTGACAGTGCTGTAGAGCTTGCTGTGAATGAGTTAATTCGAACAGAATCTTCTCCATGGTTTGAGGTTTTAAAAGAATATATCGATAAAGGATTCACTAAAAATATTTCACCAGACTATTTTTATGAAGTATTAGTTACATTAAATAATGTAGATCAAGTACAATTTACCCAAATTGTTTCATCACTTTGGCACAGCTATAAAAATGAACAAAATTACTTATTATGGCTTAAAACAATAAATGAATTTTTCTTACTTCTCGAAATACATTCGTCCGATATATGGGAAAATATTCCTTCTCTTTACGAAGAAACGTACTTTGAATTAATTCATGGTCAATATATGCTAAGACAATTACACGATATCATTCCAAATCTTTTAACAAATTGGTTAAAGGTAGCCAACCCGTCTCATTCTGTATTTCCATCTGCAGCAGTATTGGCATGGGATGAGATTTTCCCTTCCAAAATAGATTCAGCAAATATAACACAAGCGGAAAATCTACTGTCATATTCTATTAATCATGTAAATGGCTTAGAGTATAGTTTACATCTTTTTGAATCTATTACACAGTGGGCACAAAAACATGATTTAGAAATGGGTCATCGATTTAGATGGTTAGTTAGCGAGCTTGCAGATTTAAGAACAAATCGCCTTTTAGTAACTGGAACTTCAGGAAACGGCAAAACTTCATTTATTAACTCTGTACTAGGAGAAAATATATTAGAAAACTCAATCTCAAATGTAGTTGTCTTTAAAAATGACGCTCATACAGAAATTAATGCTATAACAGATTCAGCAATTACAACAACTGAGAATTTCTCTGATTACCATAACATGATGTCTCTACACCCCCAAACATATAGAGATAGAGCATATGTTGAATTTATATTACCATGCAGATTTTTAAGTAAAAATAAACTTACATTCGTTGTTACACCTAGTTTTAATAGAAACAACGATACTAGAGATGAGACATTCGAATATATAAATTCTGTAGACGAATTATTATTCGTATTGAATGCGGATTCACCTTTTACTGACAAAGAACGTGATATTCTATTAAGCATTCAAGAACATACACCAAATCTACAAATTCATTTCTTATTAAATAAAATCGATAACATTTACAGTGAAGCAGAAGCAAAAAGGGTTATACATGATACGCAAGCGAGAATAAACGAATATTTCCCACATGCGAGAATTTTCCCTTACTCTTCGTTAAATACAAATAATCAACAACTAAACAAATTATCTGAGTTTATTCATTCTAACTTTAACCATAAAAATATCGATGGAGAACGTACTGAAAAGCTATTGTTTTTCATTCGAAAAACAATCAAATATCTTTTAGATAAACGCGTCGAGATGGAAAATAACCTAGTGGATTCTATTAATTGGAATGAAGATATATTAGTTAAACTAAATGGTTTTATTAATAACCTTACTGCTTTAGAAAAGGAGAAAATTCATTTCATTACAGAATCATATCGTACAATGAAATACGAAATTGCTAATGATCTTACAGAACATATTCCGAAAATACTGCAGAGTTGTTCTGATTTAATTAGTGAAGGAAGCGATTTTGGGCACATTGATATTGAACTAAATACAGCGATGAACGAAAGAGTTCAAAAATATCTAGAAAAAACCGCGTTACCTAATCTTGCTCGCTCTATGCAAAATTGGATTGCAACTTCTAATAATGAGTTCCTTCAAAGTCAATTGTACTTAGAAGAAATCAGTGAAGGACTTAATTCTTTATGTGGAGAAAATCGAATACAATTAGAATGTGACTTCAAAGTGCTTGATGACTGGCGTAGAGATACTGATAGAATGACAAGTAGAATACAAATGGAAGAAGTAAATATCTTACGCCGATTTACACCAGCACAATTTTTACTGAAAAGTGCCGGTAAGTTATTTGGAGTTCTACCTAAAAATAAAGCGATGCTATATAACAAATACAAACAGTATTTAGAAAATGAAGATTATACCGATGTAACGGCTTCTATTTTGAACAAATTTTTCTTGCAATTTGAGCTATTTGAAAACGCACAAGAGCGGGATATTAATATGTTCTTTAGAAATCCATTTGGCGCGTTGGAACAAGCTGTAGAAAACACTCATATAGCAATACAAGAAAAACAAGATACACTGCATAAAATGAAATCAAATCCAGAAATTTATCATGATTCTATAACGCTCTTTGAATTGAGATTACGTCAATGTGAAGTAATCTTAAATAAAGGTGAGGTTAATTCCAATACAGATTAAACTTTAGAAACAAACATAAAGTAAACGTAAAGTAACTCCAAAATCAACAATAAAAGTTGATTTTGGAGTTATTTTTTGGTTGCTTCACTTTTTTTCGATACTCTGCAACTAGATGGTAAATCCATTGACCATGCATTATTCTTTCATTTGTATAGTTACTGAAGAATAAAATGGGTTATTAATTTTGTTTTACAAAAATCCCAATGAATTTACTCCGTTAGAGCGATTATAAAATCCCAGGATATAAACACCCATTATCATTGCAACAATCCCTAACAATAGTAAATCAACACTTTTTAATCCACTTTCGATAATGGAGAGCAACAATCATCCCTAGCATCGGGATAAGTAAAACATATGAACAAATAAATAGCCAGGTTCCTATTTGTTGAAAAGGACTATTTGTAAAGGTCATGATTGCCCAGAATAATATTGCAATTAATGCAACAGAAATGGTAGAAATATTGACTGGCCTTGCTAAACGTGCAAGTTTATCAATATTTGATTCAACATCACTGTAAATTGATTTTGTATTAGGGCTAGCTTTAAAAATGTGCATTTCATAACTTGAGCATACATGTGTCCAACCTGCTATAGAGAATAATTCAAAATATTCCTCTTGTTCACCCTTGTCTAGCTTACGATAATCAATACTATACTGTACTTCCTCTGGTTGCTTCTTTTCTAAAGTATAACCGAGTGTTGCAAAACTACTTAAATGCCATCCTTTACTCGCTTTTTTCTGTAGTTTTCTCATATCTTTTTGCTCAGAAAAAGCTAATCCTCCAGACATCATATATTTCGTCTTCGTCATACTTACTCCCCCTTTATTAGTTCTTTTTCCGCTAACGTAATCATTATTTTACGTCGTTCAATATCTTTCCCTAATACAATTCTCCCTTTTTCTGTAAGTATATATACTTTACGGCGAGAGTCTGATGCGTCATGTAACATTATAAATTCTTCGACTAATAACTTTTTTATAATCGTATATAAAGTAGCTGGTCCAATGACAAATGCACCATTTGTTGTTTCCTCCACTAAGCTCATCACTGCATAGCCATGCTTTGGTTTGGCAAATGCTGCCATAATATAGAAAACAGGATCTGTTAATAGTTCTAATGACTTCAATTTAGCACCTCCATATATATCACTTATTGATACATCTAAAAGTAATATATCAATAAGTGATACAAAAAGCAACCTCAAGATGAGATTGCTTTTTATAATGAAAATTAAATTTCTCGTACGTTTATTCAATTTATGAAAGAATTATAGTATGTCTCAATTGAGTTCAATATTTTTTATACTACTTAACAATATAGCTAATCCCTCTTGTAATTCAGCCAAAGAAGCATATGCATATGAAAAACGAATATGGTGCATATCATTGGAATCATAAATATAACCAGGATTGATAAGAACCTTTTGCTTTAAAAGCTTTAAAAACCATGCTTTATTAACTATAGGTTCATTGAAGCGAAGCCAAATATAAAAACCTCCTTTTGGCTTCTCCCACGTCGCAACTCCTTTAAATTCCTTTTCTAATATACCTTCAATGAAAGCTGAACGCTGTTGTAATTGTTGACGCAATTGCACGACATGCTGATCATATATACCAGTCTCGAGCCAGTGTGCGACGATTTCTTGTGAAAAAGCACTAGAGCCGTAATCAGTTTGCATTTTAATATCAGCCAACCGATTAATAACCGGTTCGGGTGCGACTACCCAGCCAATTCTCAGTCCAGGACTTAATGTTTTCGATACGCTGCCTAAGTATAAAACTTGTCCAGACCTATCAAATGACTTTAAGGCAGGGACAGGATTCTCAAACAGTAATTCTTCATATACATTATCTTCTATGATTGGAATTTGTAGTTCGCTACATATGTCCAATAATCGATGACGCTCTTTAACTGACATAATTCGCCCTGTTGGATTATGTAAAGTTGGTACTGTATAAAAAAGTGATTGTCTTTTCCCTTTTAACGATTTTAATGTCTCTTCTAAACGTTCATTTCTTTGTACTGACACCATCTGCATTCCAGCAGATTGAAATGGGTGGACAGAATTTAAGTAAGATGGATGCTCTTGAAAAATAATCGATTGCTGTTCAAGTAAACCAACTGAAATTAACTGAAGAGCTTGTAGTGCACCAGAAACGATTAAAATACTTTCAGGTGATGCTTGAATGCCCTGTTTCCCCAAATATTTACTTAATGCTATTCTCAATCTTTTACTCCCTTTCGGTTCTGAATAACCTATATCTCGTGCATTTAGAGTCATGGATTGAAGGGATTCTTCTAGCAAAGTCGTTGGCAATAAATCGGGAGACAATTCTCCAGTACCTAAACGTATCATAGACTCATCTTGCTCATACTCATTAATCAGTTGAATAGTATGATAATTAGGCTTATGAATACTACTTTGAATATGCTTTTGCCAATTAGGCTGTGATTTGTTTAGTAAGACATTCCAGCTATTATTTGCAACAAAAGTTCCTCCGCCTATCTTCGTTTCAAGTAACCCCTCGGCCTTTAATTCATCTATTACTTGAATGATCGTACTGCGATTCACTTCTAACATTTCAGCTAACTTTCGTTGGGGTGGAAGCTTCATCCCTATTGTCCATTCACCTTGTTGTATAAGAGAAGTCATCCAATCAACCATTTGGTTATGCAGTGATAGTTGTGAAAGTCGTTTTGGTTTCCATTGCAAATTAATCTTCCTCCTCTTAAAATTGGTTGTTTAAAAACCAACCAATTGGATGTTTTCTTTTAGTTGTAACATAGGTAACTTTGTAATGGAAGGGAGTTTTTTATATGGAAGCTATATTACATGGATTTTTACTAGCATTTGGACTTATTTTACCGCTAGGTGTACAAAACGTCTTTATTTTCTCACAAGGTGCCTCTCAACCAAATTTATTGAAGGCACTACCAGCAACGGTTGCTGCTTCTTTGAGTGACACTTTGCTTATTTTACTCTCTGTATTTGGCTTATCTGCCATCGTGTTGCAATTTGAATGGTTACGCTTAGGATTAATAAGTGTTGGAATCATATTTTTACTCTATATGGGCTATTCCATTTGGACTTCAAAACCAGCAACAATTGAGACAGGAAAAAACTTAACGATGAAGAAACAAATCTTCTTTGCATTATCAGTGTCACTATTAAACCCACATGCTATTTTAGATACAGTTGGTGTAATCGGAACTAGCGCACTGCGATACGCTGGTATGGAACAAATTATTTTTACTTTTTCTTGTATTGCCGTATCTTGGTGTTGGTTTATCGGCCTTACATTAGCGGGAGCAACGATGAAAAAACTTGATAGTTCTGGTACACTGATGAACCTTTTCAATAAATGCTCGAGTATCTTTATTTGGTGTACGGCTTTGTTCTTATTTAAAGGTATGTTTTAAATGATTGAACACTAATTTTTTTCGCATTATTGATTAATTATTCTATCAACTATAAACTAAAAGAACACTAGAGTGGTTATAGAAATCCTATTCAAAAAGAAAAAGCTTTGTATATTGTTAAATCCGAGGAATATCTTATATAGTCGGAGAGCATTTTTAGAAAAAGGATACTTAAAAACACACACCTTCACGACTTATGCTGTGAATTAATTTCTTTTAATTGAAAGGCGGAATTTGTATTGTCAATTAAAGATAAAGATTCTAGAGCTTTGAATAACCAAGCACCTTGGTTACAGAGTTATATTGATTCTCCAGAAAAACAGCGGCAATTGTATAAGCGAACATTATTCATAATTGTCATGTCACAAATATTTGGAGGTGCAGGGCTTGCTGCAGGAGTAACTGTAGGGTCACTTCTAGCTCAAGATATGCTGGGAACAGATAGTTTTGCAGGATTGCCTGTAGCATTCCTAACTTTAGGTTCAGCAAGTGCTGCGTTAATTGTTGGGCGTCTCACTCAACGTTTTGGGCGTCGTATGGGTCTCACAACTGGCTTTTTAGCGGGAGCTATTGGGGCAATAGGGGTAATACTAGCTGCCGCAACAAATAACATTATTCTTCTCTTTGCTTCTCTACTAATTTATGGTGCAGGAACAGCGACTAACTTGCAAGCCCGATATGCAGGGACAGACTTGGCAAATTCTACTCAACGAGCAACCGCAGTTAGTATTGCCATGGTTTCAACAACTTTCGGTGCTGTTGCAGGACCAAATTTAGTTAGCGTAATGGGTGGATTGGCTATATCAATAGGTATACCACCATTAGCTGGACCGTTTATACTCGGTGCGGTGGCCTTTACTATTGCTGGCTTAGTACTACTTATTTTTCTTCGCCCAGATCCCTTCATTGTGGCCAAAGCAATTGCAGAAGCTAAGGAAACTAATATTAGTAATAATTTAAATTCAGATTCTACTACTCAAGCAGTGAATAAGCGTGGCATAGTAGTTGGAGCTACAATAATGGTCTTAACACAAGTAGTCATGGTATCAATAATGACTATGACTCCAATACATATGGGACATCATGGTCACGGTTTGAATGCGATAGGTTTGGTAATTGGCTTTCATATTGGAGCAATGTATCTCCCCTCTCTCTTAACTGGTGTACTAGTAGATAAAATGGGACGTATCACTATGGCTATTGCTGCTGGTGCCACACTACTAACATCTGGTATTTTAGCAGCTTTAACACCTGGAGATTCGGTGCCATTTTTAATACTTGCGCTTGTTTTACTTGGCATGGGGTGGAACTTCGGTTTTATTAGTGGAACAGCACTTATTGTAGACGCCACTAGCATTACTACTCGTGCAAAAACGCAAGGGACAGTGGACGTTTTAATTGCCTTATCAGGAGCATCTGCCGGAGTATTGTCTGGCATGGTCGTAGCAAATTCTAGTTATGCTACACTTTCCATTGTAGGAAGCATTCTTTCACTTTTACTGATCCCAGTTGTAGTTTGGTCACGTAGTAAACCGAAAAAGCAAATATTAATAAGTTCAGAAGAGTAGACTCTGCAATTGGTTAATTCCTACCAGGCGGCACAGCGGTCGTACAGGCCCGTACTTCCAAATAGATAGAATATATCACATTTAGTTGAAAAAAATTTATTTATCCCGATATTAAGATAGTATCATTAAATTATTGGTATAAATTTAAAAAATTAGGAGGCGGAATTGGTATTATGATATCTATGAGAAGTACAAGCAGTCACTATTTACTGAATCGAGAAGCATATAGGCACAGTAATTTTTCTGAACAAAATACTGGCAACATTTATAAAAGTAACTCTAAAATTACTCAAGAAGCACTAAAAAATATAAATAAGGGTTTAAAACTATCCTCAGAGCAAATTGAAGTATTAAAAAATGCTTCAAAAAATGGATCATTGACTCCTTTCTTGAAGGGAATGGGTCCATCGGGGATGCAAAATTTGCGTGAATTACAAGACACAATTTATAATGCAAAGAAAGCAAACACGACTCTTGGTGGGGATAAAAGTAAAAAACTATCCTCTAATCAAATTAAAATGTTAAAAAGTGCTTCAAGAAGTGAATTATTGACTCCCTTCTTGAAAGGAATGGGGTCTTTAGGTATGCTTAATTCGCAAGAAAATGTAAGAAATTATAAACTTAACGCAACACTTAATGCTTATAAAAGGTCAATATAAAATAATAAAAACAATGTTGCATTATTAAAACTAACAATTGCAACATTGTTTTTTATTTAGTATTTATCTTTGTATACATATATGTAATGAAACAAACCTAATTAGCGTTGAATAAAAAAATAAATATTAAGTCTTAATTTCAGCGTCAGGCGCTTTTTTTACTTGTAAACAACCCGTTTATTGTAATCTAATCCCCCTTTTTTAGTTGAGTATGTTAAAATATTTTTTCTGCGTCTTCTTTATTGATTATTATTGAAAATCTAATGCTACTACATAGATACAACTTCCCTCTTCCCATGTAGCTAAGATTTCGTATATCTTTTGCCCTTTTTCTTTTGCATCTTCAAAATTTTCATAACTGGCATTCATTTTACTATCTTTGTCCAAGACTCTTATTTCATATGTAACTGGTTCTTTTTTAAAACTTAATTTTACAGGCTCATTTAGATCGACGCTAATGGCATTATCAACATTAATTAATTGGGTTGAAGGTAAAGATTCTGCTTCTACACCCACTGTTCCCCCTGTTTTAGTATCTAAATAACTCCAATTATATCCACCTGGTTGAGCATTAACTGTTTTTTTACCTATTGAGATAGCTAAAGCTGGGTTTTTCAAATTGTGATTGTACACTCGTATTTAAATTACTAGGTTGTTCTTTCTTCCCCTCAATTGTATTTCCACATCCTACTAATAAAACAATTAAAACCAATATTAAACTTTTCATATTAAGTTTTTTTATCAAATTTTTATCTCCTATATATTGCTACTCTTTAGTATTTGTTTTACCATATCATATTGCCATAAATATTCCAAAATTAGTTATTATATTTACACTCAAGTTGGATTTATATCACTGCTTTCATTTTCCCCTCAAAAAAATGCCTCAAAAGTCAAGAATCGACTAATGAGACACCTTTTAAAACATCTTATTTTGTTTTCTTATATTCTTTCTCTGTTCCATCTGCGAATTTAACTTCAAGTTCAAACGAAGTATAGTTTTTGTCTAAATCAAAGACAGAAATCACATGGTTGATTACTTCATCATTTGCTGTTTTAGCATCAAATTTCAGTTTCTTAAACATCGGCTCTAATTTAGCTAATGCTTCGTCACCTTTAAGTTTCACATTATTGCGGTCATCATCCAGTTCTACTTTCACACCTGTTTTTTCATTCTTATAGTCAACCTCATACGATTCTGTAGATGAATATTCAATGTCTAAAGAAAAATCCGCAAAATGATAAGGTAAATTTTCCGTTGTGTGATTTGTTCCTTCGTGTACATTGTTATTTGTATTTGTGTCCTTATGCATATTTGTATCAGTTTCTTTTTGTTCAATCGGTGCCTTTTCTGGTACGTCTGTTGCTTTTTCTTTACCACAGCCGTATAACATCCCAAATAGAAGCGGTATTCCTAGAGCCATTTTCAAATATTTCATTTCATATTCATCCTTTCTATATTTACTTCTCGATTTTTAATATCCCCCATAATATAAAAATTAAACTTTTCAAATTATTTCACTTCAAAAAAGATAGCTATAAATAGACTTGTAATATTTTTCACTAAATTTTCTTTAATGAAAAGAGTTAAAGTCTTGATTTGCTGATTGGTCACTTTGTTGGAAAAGAAACTGGACTGTTTCCTTATCAGAAGCGGTTGGCAAGCGAAATTTTTGTTGATAATCTTCTGCCCCTTTCCCTGTGATACAAACCCAATCTCCTTTATGAGTATGTTCTAATACCTCTTTAATAGCTAAAGTACGGTCAGAGATGACGTATCCCCCATCACTTAATGTATAAAGAACTTGTTCCATTTCTTCATAAGGCACATCATTCAAATCATCTAACGTCAAAATTTGAACATCACTTATTTCTTTAGAAACACTCATCATTTCTCGTCTTTTTTCCGTATCCCTGTCTCCTCTAAATCCAAAAATGTGAAATACACGATTTGCGCCTTCTTCCCTTGCAGTTTGAAGACAATGATAAAATGCATCTGCTGTATGTGCATAATCTATCACAACTGTAGCTCCATTAGGGTGATGCAATACTTCAAATCTACCTGGTACACCAGGAAATGTTTCTAATGAAAAAACAATTTTGTGTTGTGGAATACCAATCGATAGAGCGGTTAAAAAAGCCATGGCAGCATTAACTAGATTGTGCTTTCCTAAAATATTGAGCCTTAACTCTAGGCTTTGATTTCCTTCAAAGGCAATTGTTGAAATGCCTGGTTTGTAATTAACGATTTGTAAATCATGATGGTTTTTGTTACCTAGTAAATATATTTTACAACCTTTATGAGTTAGTTGATCCGCTAGCCTTTTCCCCCAACTATCCAGATGATTGATAATAGCCATTCCATTCGGTTTTAATTGATCGAAGAGACTTGCTTTTACAGAAAAATAAGCTTCCATATCACGATGATAATCAAGATGTTCATTATCTAAATTTGTAAATAAACAATAGTCAAACTCCACGCCTTCTACTCGATATTGAGAAAGGCCATGTGATGAGACTTCCATTATAATAATTTCATCTTCACTCATGGCAAATTGCTTTTGAAGTTCAAGAGCATCGGGGGTAGTATTAATTGAAGGTAAAACTTTTCCGTTAACAACATTCTGAACGGTACCAAATAAGGCACAGGATTTTCCTGAGGTTTCCAATATATACTTGAGCATATAGGAGGTTGTAGTTTTACCATTCGTACCTGTAATGCCAATAACAACTTTATTACGAGAGGGATTCCCATAAAACTGACATGCCATTTTAGCAAGTGCTAAACGACTATTAGGAACTCGAACATAAGGTACCATCAAGTCTTTTATCTCTTTCTCTCCCACCACTACACTTGCTCCTGCCCTAATAGCATCTTCTATGAAGTGATGACCGTCTACACGATAACCTGGAATCGCAACAAAAATGTCATTAGGACGTACTAAAGAGGAATTAGTGGCAATCCCTTCGATATCAACATCAATATCAAGGAGGGGAAAATTCATAGCTTTATCTACATGTTCTAAAAGTATGTTTAATTTCATTAAGGCTCACTCCTAGGATGCAAAACGGGTCATTTTTTTAAAAACCTTGCATTTTATTAATGACCTATAATGAAATATTTATACTAAAAAAGATGCTCTTCGAGTGAGCACCATAAAATAGAATTCATCAAATCTATGCTTTTAAAAACAATATAATTATCTAGCTACAGAACATTAATATTAAACTTCGCCATTTTTTAAAAGGAGTATTTAAAAATTAATAAACAACTTGTGGAATTCAAAATTTATATTATGTAAACTAAAATCATTTGGCGTGGAGGAGGTTTTGAATACGTCAACTACCTATGATATCTGTACTTTTCGACTTGTAATTCTGAAGTTCCTTATAATTTTCATGTGAACGATAACGCTCCTTTTTTACGATAATGAAATGATTTTGTACAGATAAGAATTATTGTTTAATATTTTATCTGGAGGTTTTATACTTGCACCTACGTGCTGTCATTGATGAATTTGTATTGTATATTGAGATTGAAAAAAATTACTCGGTCAATACGGCCACGAGTTATGAATACGATTTACAGCTCTTCTTAACCTTTTTAACGGACCATGGCTGTTCAACCTGTTTAAATGAGATTACCAAGACCCAAGTACGTCGCTTTATCCAATATCTATTAGGATCATTAAATCTAAAACCTCGTTCGGTAAACCGAAAAATTTCTTCTTTAAAATCGTTCACCAAATATTGTTTAAAAGAACAATACCTTGCTAATGATTTTACGCACGGAATTGAATCACCAGAGACA
This sequence comes from Viridibacillus sp. NPDC096237, assembly GCF_050278625.1. Lineage (NCBI taxonomy): Bacteria > Bacillati > Bacillota > Bacilli > Caryophanales > Caryophanaceae > Viridibacillus > Viridibacillus sp. NPDC096237. Next base: position 89,326 of record NZ_JBNNTI010000012.1, read on the forward strand.
GCTGATAAACTACCTGTCTATATAAGATTAACGGATCTAAAACAACTATTTGCCTTTTTAGAACGAGACCAATCACGTTTTGCGTTAATGATTAATCGCTGCGGAATTCCAATCAATTAAGCCCTTTAGCCTTAGTGTTGAGAATCAAAAAAAGCATATTTCTTCGTCTTCATCTCAATTATGAAAAGCTAGAAATGGAACATTTAAAGTTTTGTCTGTAGGTGTATATAGAGATCCTTCCCCTTTTGATAGATAATCAGCTAAACCCGCTTCATGCTTTTTACTGAATGGTCATTGACTCCTTTTTCCAAAGTATCAAAATAAAATTTCAAGTACTGCAAAATTAATTGAATTGTGTGACGATACCTCTCCTGATAGATAACTCGCCCTCTTATTTGCCTTAACTACATCTTCTAGTGCTGTGTGTTCGATTATTAAATTATTCAGTTTTAGCTAATAGTGTACATCAAGAAATAATTACCTATGTGAAGAAGATAACCACCAGAAAAGCTGATCTTTAAGCCTTTCTGGGGGTTTTGTGTTGGTGGGTGAATAAAAGTATTAAACAACCAGTTGTCGGTTCTGAGCCGGCAACTGGTTGTTTAGTTTCGTTTGTATTCGTTATTAAAATACTAAACGCCTGTACAGATTGTTAATCAAAGCTAGAGTTTAGTATTTTAGTTACTTATACTTTAATGCTAACGCTTTTGTACGTCGCTCATTAAATTCCATAATCCGAGTTTCATTATTACCTACTTCAGATTTCAAACGTTTAATTGCTTCATCAAGAATAGCATCGATTACTGGTTCCTCTTTCGAAACAGACGCAATTTCTCCGAACTTATTCTTTAAATGCTTCCATGCCGCCAAGAATTCGTACATAGAATATTTACTCTTCTGCTGGCTTAAGCTAAAATGTGACCGCCTTCTACATGAAGAACGGTTCCAGTCACGAAACTATTTTGTAGCAAGTATAGTACACTTTGTGCAACATCTTCAGCTCTTCCTATTCGTTTCACAGGGAGTTTGTTTTCAACTGTATTATAGAAGTTATTACGTGCTGCTTCTGGCATTTTGCTACGGGAAGGTGTATCAATTATACCGGGTGAAACGATGTTTACTCGGATCGGAGCAAGTTCTAATGCCAAAGTCTGGCCTAGATTCGAAATAGCTGCATTGACTGCACCTAGAATTGCTGAACCAACCATAGACTTGTAGGCTACAACCCCAGAGAATAAAGTGATTGAACCGTTTGGTAAAATTTTCGAAGCACCGTATTTCGCTGCATAATATTGCCCCCAAAATTTATTTTCAAACAGTTGGCGGGCTTGGGCTGTATCCATTTGGAGGAATGACCCGCCGGATGTTTCTGCCGCGCTTACCACAAGATGATCGAACTGGCCGATCTTTTCAAAGAAAGACATGACTTGCTGTTCTTGTGTTGTATCTAGAGTATAACCCGTTGCTCTAACTCCTAGTTGCTCTTTTGCATTCCGTAATTTATCTTTGGAACGGCTGGCAATGATTACTTCTGCCCCTTGAGCTATTAGCTGTTTAGCTGATTCCAAACCAATCCCAGAGCTTCCACCGATAATTACAACTTTTTTATCTTTAAACATGTTTTTCTTCCCCCTATAGGTTTACTTAATAGATTAAAAATTCAATACCTCTTGCAGATGTATATCAAGTTCGGATACAAACTTTTCAACCTTCGGATTTTTGACTACATCATAACAAGAGAAACTCTTTAAAGGTTTCATTCCGAGAAATTTCTGTATACGATGTAAATGACTTAATGCATCTTCTAGGCTGCTCCCTTCGAAAAATTGACTTGGATCGTTAAATGCTTTTTCAGGAGCATTCCAGGTAGTCGAAAACATATATTTCTTTTCAGTCAATAACCCGCCTTTTCCATACTGTTCTGCACCCTTAAAAAATAAACCATAAGCATATACTTCATCCATATACGTCTTCAATAAGCCCGGGACACTGAACCAATAGATAGGTGTTTGGTAAATGACAATATCAGCCCATATAAATTTTTGTTGTTCTTCTTTGATTTTATATCCATTTTGAATAATTGTTGTTTTTACATTGTTCTTTTCACTAAAAAAACTGACCATTTTGTTCATCAATGTTCTGTTCATTTTCCCCTCTGCTGATCTATACTTCTGATGGCCGTTAATAATAAGTATATTTTTCATTTTTTTCTTGCTCCTTCAATTCAGTTCTTAAAATACCGCCTAGCGTGTAGCCGGTAGCCCTACTACACTTAAGTTAAAATTCAAATCGTTTGCTACATCTGGAAGAATACCCATGATGGACGTACCAATAGCAAAAGCATTGATTTATAAAGCAATGAGTGCAAACGCTAGTTTGTTTCGTTGATTTCTTACAATAATTTTAATCACCTCCTCAATAAGGGATGAAATTATAAGTACAACGATATTATAAATAAAGTAACTTCATTTAAGGAAGTAGTGATATTTAATTCATAAAGTTTCTGAAAGTATACTATTGTGATATGATGAGGTAAATTAGTCAAAAGATTTTTAGGGAGGATGTTTCAAATGAGTGTTATTGAGCCAGTAGTGTTAACCAAAGGTGCACCAGGTGAGACTTGCCCCATTGCTAAAACGCTCGACGTGATTGGGACTAAATGGACTTTTTTAATTATTCGCGATCTGCTTATAGAAGGAACTATGCGATTCAGTGACCTATTGAAATCAATGAATGGAATTAGCCCTAAAACACTTTCACTCCGTCTTAAGACACTAGAAGATCATGGGTTATTGAATAAAAAGGTATTCCCGGAGGTTCCGCCTCGTGTGGAATATAAGTTAACGGACAAAGGAAAACAATTGGAAGGTATTTTCATTGAATTAAAGAGATTTGGATTAAATTTATAAAGAATTAAATAGGTCATTCTTTAAATTTGGGTAAGTTAATTATGAATCATATCAGAGCTATTTTAGCCTTACACCTCCGAATTTTGTTACTTAGGGTCACTCCTATCCCAAGTGACCCTTTTTATAGTTTCTTTCCTCAAAGTGTACATTAACACTTGTTTAAATTTATTTAAACTAAAACTTATTTCTTTTGCAATATTTAATACTAAGCGAACTTCGGCTGCTTCACTTCTGGGACTGTCAATAGTTTTGTGTAAATGACAATCCAACCTTTTCTTGTAGATTATCACTTTTAGATTTTTAAGTGCTTTTGTTCGAAGGAATGATTTTGGTTTTGAGGAAGGGGTACCCCTTCCTCAAAACCAAAATTTCGCGCTG
>NZ_JBNNTI010000013.1:0-86438 GCF_050278625.1 Viridibacillus sp. NPDC096237
TGTCGCTACCATTATACCGAATTTGGGGAGGTGCCTGTTTTTTATTGTCTGAAAGACGTTGATATGACTGAGCTCAGAATTATGAAATTAACTCACCTGATAAATTTTTAAAAAACATTAAAGTTCTTTAATAATGATAACAGCAACTGAAAATAGTGTCTGCTTATTCTATCTAAGGTAAAAAGATAAATGAACAAGAGTGGAATGGATTAATAGTTGCTTCTCTAATTTAACCAAAATTCTTAAATATAGAAATATACAGAAATTTATAAAAATAGTATAATTAGTTAACTTGTTATGGGTAAGGTTAATAATAACGACTATACCAATAGTGGGGGAGTGTTTTGAAGAGGATCTCAATACTGGGATTTAAAAGAATCAAAATATAAATATCATTTAATTTCAGGGGAAATAATTTATTTATAGGGGTGGATGAATTGAAAGTTATAGAAGAATTGGAGAGTTTCATTTTGCTACGCTAGAAATGGATAATGAGCATACAGAATTTGAATCTGCATTAAAACTAATTACAAATGGAAAAGACGGTTTAGCTGCTGAGAAGTTGAAACATCTTTATTGCAATTCTCAAAATCTTTCATTACGGGGTGTATGCGCTCAACTATTATTTCAACTTTATTTTGTTAAATCCGAATGGAAACAAATAGAGCTTCTCGGTCTTCTTGATGAACCTAGTATAGAAAAAAGTAATAGATTAATTGCGCAAGCTTGTAGTCAGTTTGAACAAACTACATTCACTTTTCAAAACAACCAAATATGTATTCCTATGGAACTAAGCAGCTCTGGCTCACCAACGATTGAGATAATGATTAATGGACATAAGAAATGCTTTTGGCTAGATACTGGAGCAATGATGACTGTCATTTCTAATTCTTTAGCAAAAGATTGTCAAATAAACTTAATGAAAGATACAGAATTTCAGGTGGAAGGTTCAGCTAATCAAAGCTCGGGTACCGATTTGGCCTTAATGGATTCAATTGTAATAAAGGATTTATCGATTCGTAACCAGCCTACATTGGTGTTAATGGATGATTTGTTAACGATTCAAAACCCTAATACGAAAGAGACTATAATTATTGATGGAATTATTGGATGGGATATCATTCAACATATCTATTTGGAAATTGACTATAGTCAGCACAAAGTAACAATTCAGAAACCAAAACGAAAAGATGATGCGGAGAACAACCTTTTCTTCTGTGGTTATCCAATTTTGAAAGTGAAGTCAAAGAATCAAGTTCCCTTGTTTTTCGGATTAGACACCGGGGCAAATAAGTCCCATTTTGGACAACCTCTCCTATCAAAAATTGAAGATCTGAAAATAGAGAAAAGAGTTGTTCAAATTGGAGGCATAGGAGGGGGAATAGAAAAAGAAATAGATAACCTAGAAAATTTAAATGTTTATCTGAATGATGATCAATCCATCAGCTTGTACAACGTAAGTAAGGTATTGATAGAACTTGCTACTTTCTTTAAGTTAGATGGAGTTTTTGGGAGTGATATTGCTAAAAATGGACGCTTGATCATTGATTATACGAATAGAAAGGTTGAGCTTCTTCCTATAAAAAAGTATTGATGTTAATAATGGAAAGGGCTATTTAGATCAAACTTTTTTCAAAAGAGTCTATTTTTTATGTATATTAAAATACCAAAGCTAAAAAAGATGGATTAAGTAAACTTTATTCTTATGCTTCAAATAGAAGGGTAGATAAAGCAAGTTTCTTCTGCTTATCTACCCTTCTATTTTCGTTTGAAGAAGAGGCCAAAATATCGATATTTTCAAATAGTCAAGACGATTAATAGTATTGTAAGAATCGCTTTTACTTTTTAAACGATTTCAGCTTATCATAAATTCCAGCCATGCGTTTTTCTTCGCCGGCAATGACAGGTTTATAATACTCAATGCCGACAAGCTCGTCAGGCAAATATTCTTGATTGACCCATCCGCCAAATGTACCGATAGGGGTGTTATGTGGATATTGATAACCTTCTACACCTAATGTTTTCGCTCCTGCATAATGAGCGTCACGTAAATGCATAGGAATATCTCCTGTTTTCCCGGCGCGAATATCAGCGATGGCAGCGTCAATTGCTGATATCGCTGAATTTGATTTGGATGCTAAGCACATTTCAATAACAGCTTGTGCTAATGGGATACGTGCTTCAGGTAAGCCCAGGCGCTCAGCTGCTTGTATAGCGGCTAAAACATGCCCACCTACCTCTGGATTTGCAAGACCGATATCTTCATAGCCCATAACGAGTAATCTACGTGAAACGGCCACTAAATCTCCATTTTCTAGACAATGCGCTAAATAGTAGAGTGCTGCGTTCGTATCACTACCTCTGATTGACTTTTGTAAAGCGGATAATAGATTATAAAAATGCGAACCTTTTTTATCTCCAAATACCCCGATACGTTCTGCTAGATTTTTGACTGTATCATCCTGTACAATCGTTTCATTATTTACTTCATCAGAAGCGTAATAAATAGACTCCAATAATGTTAATGCTTTTCGTGCATCACCGTGTGCTGCGACCACTATTTTGTCACGTTGTGAATCGCTTAATCGTATTGTATAGCGACCAAGTCCACGTTCTTTATCTTCTAAAGCGCGTAACACTAGTGCGTCAATATCTTCATATGTTAATCTCTTAAGCTGCTTAATCTCACCACAGCGTGAGCGAATGGCTGGATTCACATCGTGAAAGGGATTTTCGGTTGTCGCACCGATTAATACAATAGAGCCATTTTCTACATGGGGTAATAATGTGTCTTGTTGTAATTTATTGAAACGATGTATTTCATCTAAAAACAGTAGTACTTTACCTGTTAACTGTGATTCTGCGACGACGTCCTCAACATCTTTCTTTCCTGCGCGTGTGGCATTAAGGGCAAAGAATGGCAGATGAGAAGTACCGGCAATAGCATAGGCAATTGATGTTTTTCCGATTCCGGGTTCGCCGTATAGTAATATGGAAGGAACATGCCCGTTTGAAATCATTTTATATAAAGTAGTATCTTTTCCAATAATGGTTTGTTGTCCGACGACTTCATCTAAGTTACGTGGTCGCATGCGGAATGCGAGTGGTTCATTTGGCAAAACAATTGCCTCCTCTCGTACATTTGTTCTATTTTACAACTTGTAACATTTATGATAAAGCATTCCCGAGTAGAATGGAAGGAAATATGCTATACTTTAACGTATAAATGTAAGCTACTATATAGAGGTGTATACTTTGAAAATCTCAACTAAAGGCCGTTATGGTCTAACAATTATGATCGAATTAGCTAAACAATACGGGCAAGGTCCAATTCCTTTGCGACAAATTGCAGCGGACAATGATTTGTCAGAAGCTTATTTAGAACAGCTTGTTTCACCCCTTAGAAACTCAGGTTTAGTGAAGAGTGTTCGCGGAGCTTATGGTGGCTATATGTTATCCAAACCACCGCATTTAATTTCAGCAGCTGATGTCATTCGTGTACTTGAAGGACCGATTCAGCCAGTTGAAGGAATTGAAAACGAAGCACCACCTCAGCGACAGCTATGGATGGATATTCGTGATGCAGTGAAAAATGTATTAGATACAACATCTTTAGAGGATTTAGCCGCTTATAAAGAACAAGATTCTGATGAAGGCTATATGTTTTATATCTAAATGAATTTATCTTATCATTTTATTAATTGATGAGATGAATGCAACAGATATATATAATTCAGTGGAGGTCAAACCCCGGCTGAATTAAGTTAAAGCCTTAGGCAAATGCCACAGATTTATATCGTGTAAGTTCGATATTGATCTGTGAGCATTGTTTTCTGCGACGAAAGTAAAGCGGTAGGAACAAATATGCCAAGGCGAATTTGATAGGAGTTTTTTACGATGAAAGAAATTTATCTAGACCATGCAGCCACTTCACCTATGCATCCAGACGTTATTGCGAAAATGACTGACCTTATGGGTTCTGTGTACGGTAATGCTTCTAGTATTCATAGTATTGGACGTCATGCAAGAAAATATTTGGACGATGCAAAAACGATATTAGCGCAGTCAATTGGTGCAAAAGACCACGAAATCATTATGACAAGTGGTGGTTCTGAAGCAGATAATTTAGCAATTTTCGGTACGGCATATGCTCGCCGTAATGAAGGTCGTCACATTATTACTTCTCAAATCGAACATCATGCAGTATTGCATACTTGCGAACGTCTTGAAAAACAAGGCTTTAAAGTAACGTATTTACCTGTCAATGAACAGGGCGTTATTTCTGTTCAAGACGTACAACAAGCATTAACTGATGAAACGATATTAGTAACAATCATATATGGTAATAATGAAGTAGGATCTATACAGCCGATTAAAGAAATTGGCTCTCTATTAAAAGGTCACAAGGCAACATTCCATACAGATGCAGTACAAGCTTATGGTATGGAGAAATTTGACGTGGAAGATTTGCAAGTCGATTTACTTTCGGTTTCTGCTCATAAATTGAACGGACCAAAAGGAATAGGCTTCCTATATCAGCGTGAAAATACACCATTACAATCCACATTGCTTGGTGGGGAACAAGAGCGTAAACGTCGAGCAGGAACAGAGAGTATTCCTGCAATTGGTGCCTTTGCAGAAGCAGTACGAATTGCACAAGCAAATTTTGAAGTGAAACAGCAAGAATTTATGGAATTCCAAGAACTATTTTTAAATACATTTGATCAAGCTAAAATTGTTTATCATGTTAATGGTGATAGAATTAACTATTTACCACATGTATTGAACATTAGTTTTACAGGTATGGATGTGGAATCCTTCCTAGTAAATTTAGATATGGCAGGTATCGCAGCTTCAAGTGGTTCTGCATGTACGGCTGGATTAATCGATCCATCGCATGTGTTAGTTGCAATGTACGGAAAAGGTGCACCAGAACTGCGTAATTCAATTCGTTTTAGCTTCGGACTTGGGCTCACTTTAGAGGATGTTCAATTAGCTGCTTCTAAAACGGTTGAAATTATAGAACGCTTAGCGAAATAAAAGAAAAAAGGTGAATGTTATGAACGCAACAAAAGACCCTTCAAAAACACGCGTTGTTGTCGGCATGTCTGGAGGAGTCGATTCTTCAGTTGCTGCGTATTTATTGAAAAAACAAGGCTATGATGTAATTGGCATCTTCATGAAAAACTGGGACGATACAGACGATTTTGGTGTTTGTACTGCAACGGAAGATTATGATGATGTTATTAAAGTATGTAACCAAATTGGAATCCCTTATTATGCTGTAAACTTTGAAAAGCAGTATTGGGATAAAGTTTTCACATACTTCTTAGATGAATACAAAGCAGGACGTACACCAAACCCAGACGTAATGTGTAACAAAGAAATCAAATTCAAAGCATTCCTTGAGCACGCATTAAAACTAGGTGCTGACTATTTAGCAACAGGTCACTATGCACAAGTAGCAGAACGAAATGGTGAAACAGTCATGTTACGAGGAAAAGATGATAATAAAGACCAAACGTATTTCTTGAACCAACTATCACAAGAACAACTGTCTAAAGTAATGTTCCCAATTGGTCATTTGGAAAAACCTAGAGTACGTGAAATAGCACATGAAGCAGGGCTAGCAACTGCTACGAAAAAAGATTCAACAGGTATTTGCTTCATTGGTGAACGGAATTTCAAGCAATTTTTAAGCCAATACTTACCTGCTCAACCTGGTAATATGGAAACAATGGATGGCAAAGTTATGGGTAAACACGATGGTTTAATGTACTATACAATTGGGCAACGTCACGGCTTAGGTATTGGTGGCGATGGTGAACCTTGGTTTGTACTTGGTAAAGATTTAGAAAAGAACATATTATTAGTCGGACAAAACTTCCATAATGACAAACTGTATTCTCATAGCCTAACAGCTGTGAAATTAGGTTTTACTTCAAATAAGCAAAAACAAGAGAAATTTAGTTGTACAGCTAAATTCCGTTATCGTCAACAAGATACACCTGTTGAAGTTGAAATGTTGGGTGAGGATAAAGTTCGTGTTACTTTTGAAGAACCAATACGTGCCATCACACCAGGACAATCTGTCGTATTTTATGATGGGGATGAATGTTTAGGTGGCGCAACAATTGATGAAGTATTTAAAGACGGTAAAAAACTAACTTATGTTGGTTAATGGGAGTGGAATTAGTGGATTTTAACGAACAAGGTATAAAAGCTATTCAAGAAAAGCGTTACGAAGATGCTGTGAAAGCTTTTACACAAGCAATAGAAGAAGAACCAAATAACACAGTAGGTTACATCAACTTTGGTAACTTACTAGCATCTATGGATGAAACAGAAAGAGCTGAGCGCTTTTTCCAAAAAGCAATTACTTTAGATGAAAAAGCAGCAACAGCCTATTACGGGTTAGCTAATTTATATTACAATAGCGAACGTTTTATGGAAGCAGCTAAATTATATGAAATCTCTATTCGCCTTGGTATTGAAGGTGAAGATGCATTTTATATGCTTGGTAAGAGCTTTGAACGCGCTGGCGAAACAAAATTAGCGTTACCTTATTTACAAAGAGCAGCGGAATTAGCTCCAGAAGACGTGCAAGTTCGTCTTGCGTATGGAATTTTACTATGCTCATTAGAAATGTTTGATGTGGCACAAAAAGAATTGCAATATGTTATCGATCAAGACTGGAATAATGCAGATGCTCATTATAATTTAGGCGTTCTATATGCAGTGTCAACTGAGCGTACTGAAGATGCCTTATATCATTTAAAACAAGCATTTACATTACAACCTGAGTTTGAACAAGCGCGTTATATCCACGATATGATTGCTATGAAGAACCAATAAAAAGGAGGGGACAGAGTTGACTGAAAATGTATCATTGTTTCAAGAAGAACAGCTATTTATAGTCGGTCGGCCTGTCGTCTCTATCTTCCATAATCCTCAGAATTTATTTTCCATCATTAAGTTGAAAATCCAAGAAACGAATACAACGTATCAAGAGAAGGAAATAATCGTGACAGGCTTTTTTCCTTCTGTCGTTCAAGAAACGTTGTATCGTTTTACAGGACAATTGAAACAACATCCTAAATACGGCATACAATTTCAAGCAAATACTTTTGTCAAAGAGATCCCTGGCACTGAACAAGGGGTAGTTCATTATTTGTCAAGTGATTTATTCCCAGGAATTGGTCATAAAACGGCTGAGACAATTGTTAAAAAGTTAGGGAAAGATGCTATCAAAATTATTATTAATAATCCGGATGTACTTGATGAGATTCCAAGACTTACGGAAGATAAAAAAGAGACATTACGCTCCGTACTTGAACAAAATTTAGGGTTGGATCGTATTATGATCCAATTAAATGACTGGGGTTTTGGTCCACAACTTGCAGTCCGTATTTACCAAATGTATGAAAATGAAACTATTCAACTGTTAACTGAAAATCCTTACAGACTAATTGAAGAAGTTGAAGGTGTAGGTTTTCAACGCGCAGATGAATTAGGAGCTAAACTACATATTACAGGCGATCATCCCGACCGCATTAAAGCTGCGGTATTACACCTTTTAAATGCTGGTGCTTTGTCAGAAGGACATGTGTATATGGATGCTCAGGATATTTTACCACAAGCGAAAAGCTTACTTGAAATGAGTCAAGCGTATGAAATTCCGTTTGAGGCAATTTCAAAAGCTTGTATTGAACTTCGCGAGGAAAGTAAAATTTGTGGTGAAGAAACTCGACTCTATATGCCGTCTTTATATTTTTCTGAAATTGGTATCGCTTCGAAAATTACAGAATTAGTTCAAAAAAATGCTGAACAATCTGCGTTCCCTACATCTGAAATCCGGAAATTTATCGGTGATGCTGAGGAACGTTTTGGTGTTTCATACGCTGAAACACAAGTGGATGCAATTGAGAAGGCGATTAACTCAGCTGTTATGATTTTAACAGGTGGTCCTGGTACAGGGAAGACGACGGTGGTTAGAGGGATTGTAGACGTTTATGCAGAGCTTCATGGTCTAACTTTGAATCCAAAAGAGTACGCAGAAAAAGAAGAGCCTTTTCCTATTGTATTAGTAGCTCCGACAGGGAGAGCAGCTAAGCGTCTTAGTGAATCGACTGAATTACCAGCAATGACAATTCACCGTTTGCTTGGTTTCACTGGGCAAGAAAAGGAAGAGGAAACGGAGAAGGAAGTTGGAGGGCGACTTATCATCGTCGACGAAATGTCGATGGTTGATACTTGGCTAGCTCATCAACTATTGAAATCATTAAATGATGATTGCCAAGTTATTTTTGTTGGTGACCAAGATCAATTGCCACCTGTAGGTCCTGGACAAGTGCTAAAAGATTTACTCGCTTCTAAAGCAATTCCAACTATCGAGTTAACAGATGTTTATAGACAAGCAGACGGGTCATCTATTATTGAACTTGCCCATCAAATGAAAAAAGGCGAGATGCCACAAAACATGCTCGCAAAAACTTCTGATCGCTCTTTTATCCAAGCGAGCTCCGATCAAGTAGCTGATGTCATCAAACAAGTCGTATCAAGTGCTGTGAAGAAAGGCTTCTCCATTCATGATGTGCAAATTTTAGCTCCAATGTACAGAGGGCCGGCTGGCATTGACGCTATTAATAAAATGATTCAAGAACTTGTTAATCCGAAAAAATCCGAAAAGAGTAAGGAAATAGCATTCGGTGATGTGACGTATCGGATTGGTGATAAAATATTACAACTTGTCAATCAACCAAATAGCAATGTTTTTAACGGTGATATGGGAGAAGTAATTAGCATTATCAAAGCAAATGAAACAATAGAGAAGCAGGACTTACTTGTAGCTTCCTATGATGGTATTGAAGTGACGTATCAGCGTGGTGATTTGAATCAGATTACCCTCGCTTATTGTTGTTCAATTCATAAATCACAAGGTAGTGAATTTCAAACAGTTATTATGCCAGTAGTACGTGGTTATTCTAAAATGTTACGTAAAAACTTGCTATATACAGGAATTACGAGGGCAAAAAACTTCCTTATACTTTGTGGTGAAATTGATGTGTTTAAATACGGCATGCTAAGAACGGATGATCTGCAAAGAAATACGACTCTAGCACAGCGCTTGCAAATAGAGGAAGTGTTAGAAGTCGTTATGGAATCAGCAGAACCTGAATTGTCGCAAGTATCCGAAAGCACTGAAACAACAATTGTCGAAGTGCAAGATGAGCAATTATCTATCGAAAAACAGACCTTAAATGCCAAAAATTATTTGGATATTCACCCTTTAATCGGTATGAAAGGTATTAGTCCTTATAATTTTCTTGAAAAAGAGATTTGACAGATACAAAGACCTTTTTTAAAATAAGATTGAGTTGATATTTGAAAACAATCTTATTTTCGAATATTTGTAACTAACAATATATATATCGCTTAAAACTACGAAGGATAAAAGTACATTATGCAATGTGCACAGAAAGAGGTTCCTAGGCTGCAAGAACCTTCACAAACCATTCTAGAAAGCTCATCCTGAGTACAGCTAATCCCTGTCGTTTGCCGCGTTAAGGCTTAATGAAGAGACAATAGACGCTAGACCAGTCTATTGTAACTAGGGTGGTACCGCGAATTTTCAACCTTCGTCCCTTTTATAGTGGATGAAGGTTTTTTATTGTCTAAAGGAGGAATTAACAAATGCAAACAGCAGCAGAAATTCGTCGTAAATTTATCGAGTTCTTTGAAGAAAAAGGACATCAGCAAGAGCCAAGTGCACCACTTGTGCCAATTAATGACCCATCATTACTATGGATTAACTCAGGAGTAGCAACATTAAAGAAATACTTTGATGGACGAGTTATTCCAGACAATCCACGTATCGTTAATGCGCAAAAATCTATTCGTACAAACGATATTGAAAATGTAGGTAAAACAGCTCGCCACCATACATTCTTTGAAATGTTAGGAAACTTCTCTATAGGTGATTACTTCAAAAATGAAGCAATTCACTATGCTTGGGAATTCTTAACGGATGCGAAATGGATGGGCTTCGATCCAGAAAAACTTTCTATTACTATACACCCTGAAGATACAGAAGCATATACAATCTGGAAAGACGAAATAGGCATTCCTGAAGAACGTTTAATCCGTCTTGAAGGGAACTTCTGGGATATTGGTGAAGGTCCAAGTGGTCCAAACTCAGAAATTTTCTATGACCGTGGAGAATCATACGGTGCTGACGAATCAGATCCTGAGCTATATCCAGGTGGAGAAAATGAACGTTACTTAGAAATCTGGAATCTTGTATTCTCAGAGTTCAACCATAACCCTGATGGAACATATACACCACTGCCAAAACAAAACATTGATACTGGTATGGGTCTAGAACGTATGGCTTCAGTTGTACAAAACGTACCAACAAACTTTGATACGGATTTATTTATGCCTATTATCGAGCATACTGAACGTATTTCTGGAGAAAAATATCACGTTGATGCAAGCAAAGATGAAGCATTCAAAGTTATCGCCGACCATATTCGTACAGTAGCATTTGCAATCGGTGATGGAGCACTTCCATCAAACGAAGGACGCGGTTATGTATTACGTCGTTTGCTACGCCGTGCAGTACGTTATGCAAAACAATTAGGTATTGAAAAACCATTTATGTATGAACTAGTACCAACCGTTGGCGAAATTATGGTGGACTTCTATCCAGAAGTAAAAGAGAAACAAGATTTCATCCAACGTGTAATAAAAAACGAAGAAGTACGTTTCCACGAAACATTAGACGGTGGTTTAGCTATTTTCAATGAAGTAGTTGAAATGCAAAAGGCAGCAAATTCAACTATCGTGCCAGGTAAGGATGCATTCCGCCTTTACGATACTTATGGTTTCCCTGTTGAATTAACAGAAGAATATGCTGAAGAAGTGAATATGACTATAGATCACGAAGGTTTTGAAAAAGAGATGGAAGCACAACGTAACCGTGCTCGTGCAGCTCGTCAAGACGTTGATTCTATGCATGTTCAATCTGAAGTATTAGCTAACTTAAACCAAGAAAGTACATTTGTAGGTTACGAAACATTAACAACTGAAACAACAGTAGTTGCGATCGTAGCAAATGGACAAGAAGTGAAAAAAGCTTCTGAAGGTGAAGAAGTCTTAGTTATTCTTTCGGAAACGCCATTTTATGCAGAATCAGGTGGTCAAATTGCTGACCTTGGTACAATCTCGAATGACTCTTTCTCTGCATCAATTAAAGACGTACAAAAAGCACCGAATGGTCAAAATTTGCATACAGTTATCGTAGAAACTGGAGAAATGCATATTGAAGATGCTGTTCAAGCAGTTGTTAATCGCGATGCTCGCAATCAAACGATTAAAAACCATACAGCAACTCACCTTTTACAACGTGCATTAAAAGATACATTAGGTGATCATGTAAACCAAGCAGGTTCTTATGTAGGACCAGATCGTTTACGTTTTGACTTCTCTCACTTCGGTCAAGTTACAAAAGAAGAGTTAGAAACAATTGAGCAAATTGTGAACGAAAAAGTTTGGGGTGATATTGCTGTTATTATCGAAAACAAAGCAATCGAAGAAGCAAAAGCAATGGGAGCAATGGCTCTATTTGGTGAAAAATACGGTGATGTAGTACGTGTTGTACAAGTAGGTGACTACTCGTTAGAACTTTGTGGTGGTATTCATGTAGAACGCACATCACAAATCGGTTTCTTTAAAATTGTTTCTGAAAGCGGAATTGGAGCAGGTACTCGTCGTCTTGAAGCTGTAACAGGAAAAGCAGCTTTCTTAGCAGCAAAAGAAGAGCAACATATTCTAGAACATGCAGCATCATTATTAAAAGCAAATCCAAAAGATTTGGTTGCTCGTGTTGAAGGTTTACAAAATGATTACAAAGAACAACAACGCGAAAATGCTGCACTATCTTCTAAAATTGCGAATGCTCAAGCATCTAACATCTTATCTGCAGCAAAGAAAATCGGTGAAGTAACAGTTCTTGCAACAAAAGTAGACGCAAAAGACAATAATCAATTACGTCAATTAATGGATGATTTAAAAGAGAAAATGTCGAACAGCGTTATTGTTTTAGGTGCAAATGAAGGTGACAAAGTAATGCTTATCGCAGGGGTTACAAAAGATATAGCTGGTGGTAACTATCACGCTGGAAATATCGTTAAACAAGTAGCAGAACAATGCGGTGGTAAAGGTGGCGGTCGCCCAGATATGGCGATGGCTGGAGCAAAAGATGGCTCTAAACTTGCAGAAGCGCTTGAATCTGTTTATGATTATGTAAAATCTATTTAAATGGTAGCTCTAATACGGTATACTTACTGTGAATAGAAGATTTTTTATACTTTCAAAAACTTAAAGTGAGGTGCTGAGCATGAGTTCGTTCGATCAAACGATGAAATTTAATTTTCCGGAAGAATCTATGGAACAAGAAGTAAAGCAAACTATGCTTCATGTTCATGCGGCACTAGAAGAAAAAGGGTATAATCCGATTAATCAGATTGTTGGTTACCTGCTGTCAGGTGATCCAGCATATATTCCTCGTCATCAAGAGGCTCGTAACAAAATTCGCAAGCTTGAGCGTGACGAAATACTAGAAGAACTTGTGAAGTTCTACATTAAAAAGAATAACGAGGCATAATGATGAGAATAATGGGTTTAGATGTTGGTTCTAAAACAGTGGGAGTAGCAATCAGTGATGCACTAGGTTGGACTGCTCAAGGAATTGAAACTGTAAAAATCGACGAAGAAAACGAAGAATTTGGTATTGACCGAATTCGTGAACTTGTCCAATCATATGGAGTAACGGAATTCGTTGTTGGATTCCCCAAAAATATGAACAATACTGTTGGACCTAGAGGAGAAGCTTCTCAACGCTATAAAGAGCTATTAGAGGAGACCTTCTCTTTAGAGGTAACGTTATGGGATGAGCGTCTAACAACGATGGCTGCGGAGCGCTTGCTCATTGAAGCAGATGTCCGTCGCAAAGATCGAAAAAAGGTTATTGATAAAATGGCTGCGGTTATGATCCTTCAAGGATTTTTAGACCGAAAACAATTATGAGGTGAATATATTATGACAAACGAACAAGAACAAGAACAACGCAACATCACAGTGGTAGATGAAGAAGGCAACGAACAATTATGCGAAGTATTACACACATTTGACTCAGAAGAATTCGGTAAATCTTACGTACTTTACTACGTAATCGGTACTGAAGATGAAGAAGGCGAAGTAGAAATCTTTGCATCAGCATTCACTCCTTCTGAAGATGGTCAAGACGGTGAATTAGCACCAATCGAAACAGAAGCTGAATGGGATTTTATCGAGCAAGTTGTAAATGAGCTTGATGAAGATATCGACGCTGAATAATTTTTAATCTAAATAAGAGGTGAAAAGCATGTCAAACGAACAAGAACACGATCATAAACATATCCATCTAATCGATGAAGAAGGCAATGAACACACATATGCTGTGCTTTATGAATTTACAGTAGATGCTACTGAACAATCATATGTACTTTATTATGAAGAGGGCCTTGAAGAGGGTGAACAAGTAGAAGTTTTCGCTGCTAAAACAATACTATCAGAAGACGGTGAACTTGAATCACTTGAAGAAATCGAAACAGATGAAGAGTGGGACATGGTTGAAGAAGTATTGAACACGCTTGACGCTGAATTCGGTGAAGAGTAGTCTGTAAGCCTTTATGAAAGCGGAATGGTTTTTTCATTCCGCTTTTTCTTATGATAATAGTTTAGATAGGTAATAGGAGGACAGCTAGTGGACCAGGAATCTCAAAAAAAAGCAATGTTAGACAAAATGAAGGAACGCAAAAAAGAAGTTAAAACCGTCCGTAAAATTGTTTTCATCATTGCTTTAATCGTTATTATTGTTACTGCCATAATCGGTACAAGCATGTATTTTTATGTATCTAGTGCATTAAAACCTGTTGATTCTAATTCTAACAAGTCAGTAAAGGTCGAAGTGCCAATTGGCTCTACTCTCGATTCAATTGCTGCCACACTTGAGAAGAAGAACATCATTAAAAATGCCAAAGTTTTTAAATATTATACAAAATTTAAAAATGAATCAGAGTTCCAAGCAGGCTCATATAAATTAACAAAATCGATGACAATCGATGAAATTATTGAAAGTTTAAAAACAGGTAAAGTTTATCGTCAGCCAACTTTCTCTCTTATTATTCCAGAAGGATTAACAATCGATCAAATTGGGAACCGCGTGGCGAAGAGTACGAAGTATTCCTCAGATGAATTTATGAAGCTTGTTACAAGTAAATCTTACGTTAAGAAGATGAAAGCGAAATATCCTGAACTGATTACTGAAAAAGTGAGTAATAAAAACATTCGTTATGCGTTAGAAGGTTATTTATATCCAGCTACTTACGCATTCTTTGAAGAAGAACCTTCTTTAGAAGAAATTGTAGATCAAATGATTGCTCAAACAAATACTGTGATAACGCAGTATAGTGCACAGTTAAAAGAAAAGAATATGTCAGTACATGAATTTTTAACATTTGCATCATTACTTGAACGTGAAGCAACAGCTAAAACTGACCGAGAAACAATCGCAAGTGTTTTCAATAACCGTATTGAAGCTGGTATGCCATTACAAACAGACCCAACAGTTTTATATGCATTAGGTGAGCATAAGGATCGTGTCTTATATAAAGACTTAGAAGTAGATGATCCTTATAACACTTATAAAGTGAAAGGTTTACCACCTGGACCGATTGCCAATGCAGGAAAAGAATCATTAGACGCGGTGATTAGCCCAGCTGAAACGCCATATTTGTACTTCTTAGCGGATAAAAATGGTATCAATCATTTCGCAGAAAAGTACGAAGAACATTTGAGAAATGTTGACAAATATATTAAGTAACAAACTGTAGAAGAAAAGCACCACTCGCTTTTCTTCTATTTTCATGTTAATATAAAGTGTATTTTTGATACTTAAGGAGCTATGAAAGTATGAACATTTCGGATTCATATATTCAAACCTTCATCCAACCAAGATCAGAATTGCTAATGGAAATGGAACGCTTCGCAGAAGAAAACCATGTACCAATTATGCAATTACCTGCAATCGAGATATTACTTCAAATGCTGCGTATACAACAGCCATCATCTATTTTAGAAATAGGGTCAGCCATTGGCTATTCCGCTATTCGTATGGCAGAGACATTACCACAATGCCAGGTTGTGACGATTGAACGTGATGTTGAACGAATTCAACACGCAAAACAATTTATCGCACAATCGGTTGCTAAAGAGAATATTGAGTTACTTGAAGGAGATGCGTTAGAAGTGGATGTGGAAAGCAATCATCCAACTTTTGATGCTGTTTTTATTGATGCGGCAAAAGGTCAGTACCAACGCTTTTTTGATAAATATAGTCCGCTAGTTCGTTCAGGCGGTATTCTATATATCGATAATATGTATATGCATGGCCTATCAGATCTAGATATGAAAGATGTGCCGAGAAGAAAAAGAACGATGATCCGCAACCTACATCATTTTGCAGATTGGATTATTAATCATCCTGATTACAAATCCACATTCTTCCCTGTAGGGGACGGTTTATTGATATGTATAAAGAGGTGACCATTCATGAAGAAACCTGAATTACTCGTTACACCACAATCTGTTGAGCATGTTGAAGCACTCATCCAAGCTGGAGCGGATGCTTTTTTAATAGGTGAACAACAATTCGGTCTACGTTTAGCAGGTGAATTTTCAATAGAACAAGTAGCTGCAGCAACTGAGAAAATTCATGCAGCAGGTAAAAAAGTATATGTAGCGATGAATGCTATTTTCCATAATGACCGAGTAGACGCACTTGCGCCATATATGCGAAAATTAGCGGAAATTGGCGTAGATGCAATCGTTTTCGGTGACCCTGCTATGATCGTTGCACGTCGCGAAGCAGAAGTGACGATTCCATTACATTGGAATCCGGAAACTATTGCAACTAACTGGTTCCAAGCAGACTACTGGGGTAAACGCGGTGCAACTCGTACGGTTTTAGCTCGTGAGTTAAGCATGGATGAAGTGGTTGAAATTAAAGAAAATACTGAATTTGAAATCCAAGTACAAGTGCATGGTATGACTTGTATGTTCCAATCAAAACGGTCATTACTTGGTAACTATTTCTTATACCAAGATAAAGCAATGGAAGTTGAAAACCGTAAAGAAAATCGTAATATGTTCTTACATGATGACGAACGTAATAACAAATATCCAATTTATGAAGATTTAAATGGTACACACATTTTCAGTCCAAATGACTTATGTATTATTGATGAATTAGATGAGTTATTTGAAGCAGGAATTGATTCATTAAAAATTGAAGGTGTACTGCAATCACCTGAATATGTAGTAATTGTGACTGAATGTTACCGTAAAGCAATCGATGCTTATGCGGAATCAACTGATAGCTATTTAGATATTAAAAATGACTTATTAGCAAAAATTGAAGAAATTCAACCAGCAATTCGTCCATTAGATACTGGATTCTTCTTTAAAGAAACAGTCTATTAAGAAAGGAGAGGTTCACTTTGACAACATTACAAAATGATCGTATTAGCGAAATCATTGATGGCAAAAGAGTCATCGTGCGAAAACCTGAATTATTGGCACCAGCAGGTAGCTTAGAAAAATTAAAAATAGCTGTACACTATGGTGCAGATGCTGTTTTCATCGGCGGACGCGAATTTGGTTTACGTTCAAATGCAGGCAACTTCTCCATTGACGAAATGCGTGAAGGTGTTGAATTTGCAAAAAAATATGGCGCTAAAATCTATGTCACAACGAATATCTTTGCTCATAATGAAAATATGGACGGACTTGAAGATTATTTACGTGACCTAGAATCAGCAGGTATTACAGGTATTATCGTGGCAGATCCACTTATCATTGAAACATGCCGTGAAGTGGCACCGGAAATTGAAATCCATTTAAGTACACAGCAATCTCTATCCAACTGGAAAGCAGTACAATATTGGAAAGAAGAAGGTTTACACCGAGTAGTTTTAGCGCGTGAAACAAGTGCTGAGGAAATCAAGCTAATGAAAGAAAAAGTGGATATCGAAATTGAATCTTTCGTTCATGGTGCGATGTGTATCGCTTATAGTGGACGTTGTGTGTTATCTAACCATATGACAGCACGTGACTCTAACCGCGGTGGTTGTTGTCAATCATGCCGGTGGGATTATGATTTATATGAAGTAGAAGATGGCGTTGAAAAACCATTATTTACTGAAAATGATGAAGCATTTGCTATGAGTCCCAAAGATTTAAAACTAATCGAATCTATTCCGAAAATTATAGAGCTTGGTATCGATTCATTAAAAGTAGAAGGTCGTATGAAGTCCATTCACTATGTAGCAACAGTTGTAAGCGTATATCGCAAAGTAATGGATGCATACTGTGCAGACCCGGAAAACTTCAAAATCGATAAAGCTTGGTTAGAAGAACTAGATAAATGTGCAAATCGTGAAGCGGCATCATCTTTCTTTGAAGGAGAGCCAAGTTACGAGCAACAAATGTTTGGAGAGCACGGAAAACAAACGAAATATGATTTCGTAGGTATGGTGCTTGATTATGATAAGGGAACTAAAATGGTTACTTTGCAACAACGTAACTTCTTTAAACCAGGTGAAGAAGTAGAATTTTTCGGTCCTGAAATTGATAATTTCCGTGTAACACTAGATGAAGTGTGGGATGAGGATGGCAATGCACTAGATGCAGCGCGCCATCCGTTACAAATTGTTCGCTTCAAATGCGAAAAAGAATTATTCCCACATAATATGATGCGTAAGGAGACCCGTTAATGAGTGAAAAACGCCCTGTTGTAATTGGGATTGCCGGTGGTTCGGGTTCAGGTAAAACGAGTGTGACACATGCTATCCATGATGTATTTAAAGAGCACTCAGTTGTAGTTATTGAACAAGACTATTATTATAAAGATCAGAGTCATTTGGAGTTTGAACAACGTTTAGCTACAAACTATGATCACCCAAATGCATTTGATACAGATTTATTAATTGAAGATATAAAAAGTCTTTTAAATAGACAAGCCATAGAAAAACCAGTGTATGACTATGCCCTACATACACGTGCAAAAGAAACAATTCACATCGAGCCACAAGATGTAATTATTTTAGAGGGAATTTTAGTTTTAGAAGATGAGCGCCTACGTGATTTAATGGATATTAAATTATTCGTTGATACAGATTCCGACTTACGTATTATCCGTCGTATTGTTCGTGATATCAATGAACGTGGCCGCTCAATTGATTCTGTAGTTGACCAATACTTATCTGTTGTCCGTCCAATGCACAATCAGTTCATCGAACCGACAAAGCGATATGCTGATATTATCATCCCTGAGGGTGGTCAAAATGAAGTAGCAATCGATTTAATGGTTACAAAAATTAAAACAATTCTTGAATCTGAAACTATTGTGTAATATGATATTTATGGATTGGCAATATTTTCATAAAAACTATGTCGCATTCTTTCCATAGAAGCGGCATAGTATTTTTATTAAGTAGTGAATTATCTAAGGAGTGAAATACTTTGTCAAATGAAAAACAATACCCAATGACAGCAGCGGGTAAACGGAAATTACAAGATGAATTAGAGTACTTAATTTCAACGAAACGTAAAGAAGTAGTAGAGCGTATTAAAATAGCTCGTAGCTTCGGAGATCTTTCTGAGAACTCTGAGTATGACGCAGCGAAGGATGAGCAAGGGTTTGTTGAAGGTCGTATTACGATTCTTGAAGCAATGGTCCGTAATGCTGTTATTATTACAGAAGACCAACTAAGTAATGATTTTGTAGCAATTGGTAAAACGGTTACATTTTTAGAACTTCCAGATGGTGATGAAGAAACTTACACAATCGTAGGTTCTGCAGAAGCAGACCCAATCGAAGGTCTTATTTCAAATGACTCACCAATCGCTAAAGGTCTTCTAGGCCGTAAAGTTGGAGAAGAGTTAAAAGTCTCTACACCGGGTGGAGACATGGACGTACGTATCATCACAATCAAATAAAATGATTATGCAAAAAGGCTTATTCTAAATGAATAAGCTTTTTTTTGCTTGGGACAATGAAACAATTCGTGTTACGATATAAGAGAGATTTTACATAGGGGGAATCAAAATGGCTGAGACGAAACGTCGATACAACCCACAACCAAATGGACCGCAAGATAAAAAGAAAAAAATGGATAAATTATTGAATGGACTAATAGGTGTCGTTGTACTTCTTATACTAGTAGTAGCGACAATGATTATACTAGGTGGCAAACCTGATGACAAAGACACTGCAAAAGAGGTTGATAAAGTACAACAAAAAGAACCTGTTATTAAACAACCTGCAGAAGAAGAAAAAGAGGAGTCAGACGAGCCAGAAGAAGAACCTGTAACGGAAGACAATGATGAAAAGAATAATGATGAAAAGAATAATGATGAAAAGAATAATGATGTAGATAACACTACTGATACCGAAGAAGATACAGAGAATGATAACTCGGTAGACCAAACACAAACCGATAGTAATACTTCTACAGATAAAGAATCAAATAATAACTCAAATTCATCAGAAGATAAAACAAACAGTCCAACAGCGAAAAAAGAAGGTTCAGAAGATCCTAATGTTAAAGAGGTCATTAAAGACTCTAACTGGAAACCAACGGCTACTTCTCAAAAGGAATCCGATGCACCGCATAATTCTAGTTACGATACAAAGTCAACAGACTGGAAAGAGAAGATTACAACTCTTGCTTCAACAACCGGCCTAAATGAAGAGGATATGATTGTATGGTACGTAAAAAATGGTGGCAGTCCTGATACAGCAATTGGGACAGTTTCTTCAAAAGATAAAAAAGACAAATACCGTGTATATATGGAATGGGTTAAAAACAAAGGATGGAAACCAACTAAGATGGAAGTTCTAAATACTTTACCCAGTGCAAATCAATAATCTCTTTTATGAAATTGAAAAGGCGTCATCCTCGTTCTTGACGGATGCACGCCTTTTGTTTTATGTTTAGAGAAGTGTCGAAAAAAGAAAGGCGGAGAAATATGAAAATCGCAGTAATTGGTGCAATGGAAGAAGAAGTAGAACTTCTACGTGCAACACTTGAAAATACAACTTCAACAACAATCGCAAAAAGTGAATATACAACAGGTACATATAAAGGGAATGATGTTATTTTACTTAAAAGTGGAATTGGTAAAGTTAATGCTGGAATGTCAACGACCATTCTATTACATCAATTCAAACCTGATGTTGTCATTAACACAGGTTCAGCAGGTGGTTTTGATGAGAATTTAGAAGTAGGAGCAGTTGTTATCTCTGATGAAGTACGTCACCATGATGTTGACGCTACTATTTTTGGTTACGAAATGGGTCAGGTACCACAAATGCCTGCTGCTTTTAAATCGGATGAGATGCTACGTAAAGTAGCTGAAGAAGCCGTAGCAGAGCTTGGAGAGCATCAATTTGCAACAGGTCTCATTTCGACAGGGGATTCATTTATGAACGATCCTGAACGTGTAGCGCTTGTTAGAAGTCATTTCCCGCAAATGAAGGCTGCTGAAATGGAAGCGGCAGCGGTAGCGCAAGTTTGTCATCAATTCGGCACACCATTCGTCGTTATTCGAGCGTTATCTGATATTGCAGGAAAAGAATCGAATATTAGTTTTGATGAATTTTTACCAGTGGCTGCAAAACATTCAACTGAAATTGTGTTACGCGTTATTGAGAAACTGTAATGTTCACAATTCTGCCTATTATTTGACAG
The DNA here is from genome assembly GCF_050278625.1 of Viridibacillus sp. NPDC096237. Classification (NCBI taxonomy): domain Bacteria; kingdom Bacillati; phylum Bacillota; class Bacilli; order Caryophanales; family Caryophanaceae; genus Viridibacillus; species Viridibacillus sp. NPDC096237. The sequence continues at coordinate 20,856 of NZ_JBNNTI010000013.1, forward strand.
AAGATGTTCATATATCATCTAATCTAAAAAACGTCCTAATGGTAAAATAGATGTAGGGATGCTACACATTATTCTAGGGATGTTAGGAGGATTTGACATGGTATTTTTAATGGCAGGAGCAATGGCGATTACAGCAATTGCAAGTTTAATTATTACAGGTGAAACAACTGACTAACTTAATAACTAGTAAGCTCTCTCTGAGATGCCTCTCAGAGGGAGTTTTTTTCATGTTTGAAATATTGATAGAGCTTTATCAATGCGCGTTTTTCAATGCGTGAAACGTAACTTCTGGAAATACTTAATTTTTTTGCGATTTCTTTTTGAGTCAGCGGTTCAAATGCACCAAGTCCATATCGATTTTGAATGATTTCGAGTTCTCGTTCATCCAATTTATCGAGATGTCTGTATAAGTGCTGTTCCTCCTCCTGTTGCTCAATCTGCACATCAGTTGGTCGTTCATCACTTTGTAGTAAATCTGTAATTTCTAATGCGTTACCGTCTTTATCTGTTCCGATTGGTTCATATAAAGAAACATCCTTCTGTACTTTTTTCTGAGCTCTTAAGAACATTAAAATTTCATTTTCAATACAGCGTGCGGCGTAAGTGGCTAAACGTGTCTTTTTATCTGGTGTAAAGCTACTAACAGCTTTCATTAAACCAATGGTACCGATGGAAATGTAATCATCAAGTTGCTCGTGTTTCGGGTGGAATTTTTTCACGACATGGGCGACAAGACGCATATTTCTTTCGACAAGCTCGAGCTTCGCTTGTTCATCGCCTGCTAAATAGCGTTCCAAACAAATGGCCTCTTCTTCTTTAGAGAATGGTTGAGGGAACGCCTGACCTTTTAAATAGCCGACGATTGAGGGAAGCTCCATCCAAAATTGGATGATGGCAGTTATTAGAGTACTCATTTCAGACATCCTTTCTGTCATCGTTCATCAATATATGACAGCTTGTGGTTGTCTAAGTACGTAAAAAAGCGCCCAATTTCATTGGACGCTTCAGACATTCTTTTTAAACTTTTTTCAAAGAAAAAGTACTAATCATTAAAATAGATAAAATCGGGAACAAAAACATGTAAAATGCCGTTGAAAGTATAGATATAAAAAAGAATGAGGCAGTTAAGATAGCACCTGCAGCTGTAATTGGCAGGCCTGTGAAAAAGCCGTTTGATTCTGTAATGTTGAAGCGGGCTAGTCTAAATGCACCGCAAGCCATATACATGACAGTCACTACCATTCCAACGGTACCAAATTGACTTAACACCACTTCGTACATTAATAACGCAGGGGCAACGCCGAATGATATAATATCACTCATCGAGTCAAGTTGTTTACCTAACGCCGATTCCTGGTTATATTTTCTTGCTACTTTTCCATCGTAGCGATCTAGCAAGGCAGCTATAAAAATAAATAACACACTGTATTCGTATGATTCATTGATGGTAGCCATAATAGAGGCACCACCAAAAGATAGATTTCCAATAGTGATTAAGTTTGCTAAATGTGATTTCATTTTTTTAACTGTGGTATCCACCATGTGAAGTAAAAACAATGGACAACACTCCTTTGTTATTCAGTATTAGAACATTATACTTCTTTTATAAGGTTCCGTAAATCTTTTTTGAAATGGAGGACAATGCATGATGAAAGAAAAATTTTATCAAAAAGCGATTGAACTAACGAATGGTAAATGGTCTTCGCTGCTTTTAAAACGCTTTACCACATCGTCTATAAGTAAGAAGATAATACCGTCCTATATTGATATATACGATATTAAAACGGACGAGGTTTCAAAAAACATGCAATCTTTTACGAGTTTACATGATTTCTTCACACGTAAGCTCGTGTCAGAAGCAAGACCAATTGATCATAATCCAGAAATGTATGTAAGTCCTGTTGATGCAAAAATTGAATCGTTTGGAACGATTGAAAATAATACATCGTTTTTGGTAAAAGGGAAAACCTACGATTTAGTAGACCTATTAGGTAAAGAAGAGCATGCCAAAACATTTGAAAATGGTCAATATATAGTCTTTTACTTAAGCCCTAGAGATTATCACCGTATCCATAGTCCGATTGATGGGAAAGTTGTTCGTCAATATATACTTGGTGCGAAGTCGTATCCAGTTAACGGCACTGGTCTTACATATGGTGATAAGCCGATTTCAGGCAATTATCGTAGTGTTACAGAGCTAAAAACGAATAGTGGCGCGCATTGTGAAGTGATAAAAGTCGGTGCGATGTTCGTGAATTCAATTCAATTAACGAATACGTCGGACACTTGGGAAAAGGGCGAGGAAGTTGGCTATTTCACATTCGGTTCGACAGTCGTCATGCTTTTCGAAAAGAATCGTGCAGCATTCTTTGAAAATGTTGTGAAAGATGGACGGATTCGTGTGGGAGAAGCGTTCGCACATATGTTATAATCGATAAAGTGAATTAAAGAGAATACGTCTAATTTAGTGAGTAAACACTAAATAACGTTGACTTCGATAGATAAGGGGAACATGATTTGTATAACTTTTTAATGCCAAAAGAATTTGTCACATCGATTTATCAAATTACACCTGACAAACTAAAGCAACTTGGTGTTCGCGGAATTATTACAGATTTGGATAATACGCTTGTCGAATGGGATCGTCCAGATGCGACTGAAAAGCTAATCGAATGGTTGAAAACAATTCGAGAAGCAGATATTCAAGTGATGATCGTTTCAAATAACGGCGAGCTTCGTGTTAAAGCATTCGCAGATCCGCTAGAGCTACCATATATCTTTAAAGCCCGTAAGCCTTTGGGTAATGCATTTAAACAAGCTTTAACGGAACTGAATATGCAGCCACATGAAGTTGTCATGGTAGGCGATCAAATGCTGACGGATGTACTCGGTGGAAATCGTTTACACATTCACACTATTTTAGTGAAGCCAGTTGCACAATCTGATGGTTTCGTCACACGCTTTAATCGCATGGTCGAAAGACGTGTCTTTAATTATTTGAAAAAACATGGTGTCAAAACTTGGGAGGAATAAATAAATGAATGAAATGCCAAATTGTATTGGCTGTGGAACAATTATTCAAACAGACGATTCAAAAGCGCCAGGTTATGCACCGGCTTCATCTCTTGAAAAGGAAAGTATTATCTGTCAACGATGCTTCCGTTTAAAAAATTATAATGAATTACAACCGGTAGCATTAACGGATGATGATTTCTTGCGTATTTTAAATGGTTTAGGTCAGCAAAAAGGCTTAATCGTTAAAATTGTTGATATCTTTGATTTCAATGGAAGCTGGTTACCGGGCTTACATCGCTTTGTAGGCAATAACCCAGTACTGTTAATTGCCAATAAAGCAGATTTACTACCAAAGTCAGTGAAGAAACAAAAAGTTGTTAACTGGCTAAAGCAAGAAGCGAAAAAATTAGGGTTAAAACCAATCGATGTTATGCTTGTTAGCGCTCATAAAGGTATGGGCATGCAAGAAGCAATGGGCGCTATCGATGAATATCGTCGTGGACAAGATGTATATGTTGTTGGTTGTACGAATGTTGGTAAATCAACTTTTATTAACCGTATTATTAAACAAGCAACAGGTGAAAAAGAAGTTATTACGACATCTTATTTCCCTGGAACAACTCTAGATATGATTGAAATTCCTATAGAGGATGGTAAAGCAATCTTTGATACTCCAGGAATTATTAATCATCACCAAATGGCACATTATCTAGACCCGTCTGAACTTAAATATATTATGCCGAAAAAAGAAATTAAACCAAAAGTATTCCAATTGAACGAAGGCCAATCATTATTTGTTGGTGCATTAGCACGCTTTGATTTCATACAAGGTGCTCGTGCTGCATTCACTGTTCATATTGCAAATGACCTACAAATTCATCGTACAAAATTAGAAAAAGCAGATGACTTATATGAAACCCACAGAGGTGAGTTACTAGCTCCACCTTCTAAAAAGTATATCGATCAATTGCCAGAGTTAGTGCGCTATGAATTCTCGATTAAAGAAGCGAAAACAGATATCGTCTTTTCTGGTTTAGGTTGGATTACCGTCCAAAATGCAAATGTTGTCATTGCAGCATATGCTCCTAAAGGTGTGGAAGTTCAAATTCGCCCATCGCTTATTTAGGAGGATTTTGATATGAAAAAATGGTTTGCAGTTATTGGAGATCCTATTGAGCATTCAATGTCTCCAGCAATGCACAATCAGTGGTTCTCAGAAGAAAATTTAGATGCAACTTACTTACCAATCCATGTATTACCCGAGGAATTAGAGGACGCTATCAAGTCTTTAAAATTACTTGGAGCAAGTGGATGGAATGTGACGATTCCACATAAAACTGAGATTATCCCATTTCTAGATGAGTTAGATGTTATGGCGAAAAAAATGGGTGCTGTGAATACAGTTGTGAGACAAGCGGATGGTAAGTTTAAAGGCTATAATACAGATGGTCTTGGATTTGTATGCTCGCTTGAGGAAGCAATCGGTAACACATACCGAAATGGCAATGTATTGTTAATCGGTGCTGGTGGAGCGGCAAGAGGAATTGCTTTTGCGCTACAGCATACGGGATATCATTCCATTACGATTGCAAACCGTACTGTAGCGAATGCAGAGCAAATTTGTACAGAACTTGGCGGTCAATCTAAAGCAGTATCACTGAAAGATGCAGAAGCAACTTTAGGTGACTATGATATATTAATTCAAACAACACCAGCTGGTCTAAAAAATGGTCCTTTACAACTGCCATTTGAACTAGATCAGCTTGCAACTAAAGCAATTGTTGCGGATATTGTGTATAATCCTTTAATGACGCCTTTTTTACAGGTGGCAGAACAACGCGGAGCAACTGTGGTGACAGGGTTAGGAATGTTCGTTCATCAAGGTGCTTTAGCTTTTAATTATTGGTTAGGACAGTTCCCAAATACGACTTCTATGAAAGAATCGTTAACGGAGCAATTAGGAGGAAATAATGTTAACAGGTAAACAAAAACGTTTTTTACGTGCGGAAGCACATCATTTAAATCCAATTTTCCAAGTAGGTAAAGGCGGGGTAAATGACGCATTAATTAAACATATTAAAGAAGCAATTGAAGTACGCGAATTAATGAAAGTTCGTATTTTAGATAACTGTGAAGAAGATAAGCATGAAGTAGCAGAAGCATTAGCAAAAGGTGCTCGTGCAGAACTTGTGCAACTAATTGGATTAACAGTTGTATTATATAAAGAATCTCGTGATAACAAACGTATTGAATTACCGAAATCTAAATAAGGATTTGGTTTTATGCGACGAATTGGTTTATTAGGTGGTACGTTTAATCCACCTCATAACGGTCATTTAATAATGGCAAATGAAGTATATGATGCACTTGGGCTAGATGAAGTTAGGTTCATGCCCAATGCCATTCCACCTCATAAACAGACGGCTCACGATGCTACAGCTGAAGACCGTATGATAATGACAGGGTTGTCAATTGCTTCGCATGAGCACTTTAAACTCGAGCCATTTGAAATAAAGAGTGGTGGCATTTCTTATACGTATGAAACGATGAGGAGGCTAACTGCAAGTGAACCTGACTGTGAATTTTATTTTATTATCGGTGGCGATATGATTGATATGCTTGATCACTGGTATAAAATTGATGAACTAATGGAACTTGTGAAATTCGTTGGTGTTAACCGTCCACATTCGAAAGCAGAAACAACATATCCTGTGCAAATAATAGATGCACCACTCATTGAGTTATCATCCACTTTGATTCGCGAGCGTGTGCAGTCAAATCGCACAATTACTTTTTTAGTACCAACAGAAGTTGAACAGTTTATACGAGAGGAAGGGTTATATGGAACGCGATGAATTATTATTAGCGATGAAAGACCGTATGCCTGAAAAACGTTATATCCATACAATTGGTGTTACTGAAACGGCAATTGCATTGGCAGAACGCTTTGGGAGCGATCCAAAAAAAGCAGAAGCTGCAGCAATTCTACATGATTCATGCAAGTATGCTGATAGAGATTGGATGAAATCGAAAATTATCGACAAAGAGATGGATTCGACTCTACTAAAATACCACCATGAACTTTGGCATGCACCAATGGGCGCTTATGTTGCGAAAAAAGAATTTAATATTGAAGATCAAGACATACTAAACGCCATCTGCTACCATACTACAGGACGTAAAGGGATGAGTGATTTAGAAAAGATTGTCTATATTGCAGATATGATTGAACCGAATCGTCGATACCCTGGCGTAGAAGACTTACGAGCTGCTGCAAAGGGTGACGATCTAAACGAAGTGATGATTGCGTGCATACGCCATTCCATCGTATTTTTAATAAATAAAAATCAACCGGTGTATCCGGATTCATTCAAATGTTATAACGATTTGATGTTAAAGAGAGGACAAGTGAAAGAATGACTAAAACTTTATTACAACTTGCATATAAAGCGGCAGACGACAAACGTGCGGAGGATATCGTCGTATTGAATATGCAAGGAATTTCACCATTAGCAGATCATTTCATCGTTTGTCATGCCAATTCTGACCGTCAAGTGCAAGCAATTGCACGTGAAATGGTAGATGTAGCACATAAAGAAGGTTTTGAAGTGAAACGCTTAGAAGGTTTTGACGCAGCTCGCTGGATACTAGTAGATATGGGCGATGTTGTGGCACATGTATTCCACCGCGATGAGCGTACTTTTTATAACTTGGAACGCTTATGGGGAGATGCTCCATTCGTAAACGTTGAAGAACTATGAGTAGCTACCAGCGTTTTGCCGAAGTATATGATACATTAATGATGGATATCCCATATGATCAGTATGTAGATTGGGTAGTTAAACATGCACCGAGCATAACTGCACCTAAGTTATTAGATGTTGGTTGTGGTACGGGCGTGATGGCTGCAAAATTTGCACGACAAGGATATGATGTGAGTGGTGTTGATTTATCGGAAGAAATGCTAGCAATTGCAAGTGAACGCTTTATGGACGATAAACTCGCTATCCCATTATTTTGTCAATCAATGGACGAGCTTGAAGGTTTTTCTGATTTAAATGTTGTTACGATTCCAATTGATTCCCTTAATTATTTAGTGGATGAAGAGGCGGTTGTTGCTACATTTGAGCACATATATGCGGCACTTTGTAATGGTGGTCATTTATTTTTTGATGTTCACTCATTATTCAAAATGGATTCTATCTTCCTAGATGGACCATTTACGTATGATGACGGAGAAATTACTTATATTTGGGATACAGAGGCAGGGGAAGCTCCACATTCTGTACACCATGATATGACATTTTATGTAAACGTAAATGAGCAGCTTTTCGAGCGATTTGAAGAGTATCATTATCAACGTACATTCTCGGCTGAGCAATACGTTAAATGGCTTAATGATGCTGGATTTTCTAAAGTATCAATTACAGCAGATTATAAGGAAGAAGCTCCAGTAGCAGAATCTGAACGATTATTCTTCCACGTTGTGAAATAAACTCTTTTCAATTATTAAAATATACTATAATATGGAATTAGCTTCGTATGATATGCCTTCTGAAAAGAAAGGATGGTGCGGACTAATTCCTTCTTTTTTCAAGCAGTATGGCAAAAAGTATCTACTCCCAGGGATCATGATTTTGTCGTGCTTTTTTTATTTCTACTTCTCCAACAACCCGTCGGACACTCCCCAAACCGACATTTTCGAAACAATCCCAGAAGAAACAAAAACGGAACAACCATCAATTACTGAACAGCAAGAATCACAAGGTATTATTGCTGATACATCCATTATTGTAGATGTCAAAGGGGCGGTCAAAAACCCTGGTGTTTACTCATTATCTGCAGAAAGTCGGGTGATGGATGCTATTTTACTAGCTGGTGGCTACGCAAAAAATGCTGATTCAGTAGGTATTAACCATGCCCAGCGACTACTGGATGAAATGGTCATTTATGTACCTAAAATAGGTGAAGAGCCGACGGAAGTACAAGCAATTGCTGGTATTCAACAATCGACGTCACCATCTACTCAATCGGGTAGTAGTCAAACTGGTAATCAGTCAGATAAAATCAATTTAAATACAGCTGACGAAGTAGCACTTATGAATTTAAATGGAATCGGTCCTTCAAAGGCAAAAGCGATTTTAAGTTATCGTGATGATAGCGGTCCGTTCAAAACGATAGAAGATTTAAAAAATGTAACAGGAATTGGCGATAAAACGTTTGAAAATTTACGCGACTTTATTACCGTTCAATAAATGATGCATTGACGGTTTATGTTGGTTGTGGCTAAATTTATACTAGAACGATTTATTCAGGAGGCATTCATATGGAGCGTATTACTTGGGATCAATTTTTCATGGCACAAAGCCATTTATTAGCATTAAGGAGTACATGTACCCGATTAGCTGTTGGAGCAACAATTGTACGTGATAAACGTATTATTGCAGGTGGCTATAATGGTTCAATTTCTGGAGATGATCATTGTATCGACAAAGGATGTTACGTTGTCAACAACCATTGTGTGCGTACAGTGCATGCAGAAACAAACGCATTATTACAATGTGCAAAATACGGGACATCAACAAACGGAGCAGATTTATATGTGACACATTTCCCTTGTCTCCCTTGTACTAAATCTATTATTCAATCTGGTATTCATAATTTATATTACGCAACAGATTATAAAAACAATGAATATGCGATCGAATTGTTTAAGCAAGCTGGAGTAAATGTTGTACATGTTCCTTTTGATGAACGGAAAGTTGACTTTTTAAGCGATGAAAAAATGGCGCTGTACGTTGAACTATTAAATAAACTGCGTGATAGCGGTGCTTCAAATGAGGAATTAGCTCCCTTTGAAGAGAAGGTGAAAGAGCTATTTGGCTTGCAAATATTCAACATAAAATAATTTTCTTTGCTTTGTCGATCTTACTAGCAACAGTTGCTGCCCATGAATCGGCAAAGCTACTTTTTATATTAATCCCCTATAGTATTTGGCTTTATTTAAAAAAAGAAAAAATAATCATAATACTATGTATTATTCTTGTCACCATCTCCACATATTGTTATTTCTCACATAATTTAGCTACTAGAGATACCCCTATCCCAAATGACATAAATATTACTTGGACCAATCAATATAAGGTAAATGGACAGAAGCTAAGAGGCTTTGCAAAATTGCAAAATGGTCAAAAAGTATATATTATTTTCACTCTTCAATCAGAAGAGCAAAAGAAAAAATTTGAAGAGCAATCTTTATGCGGTTCAGTTTTTCAGGTATCTGGTGAATTGGTTGAACCTGCAATGCCTGCTCATCGTTACGCTTTTTCGATGACTAATTATATTGAAAGCAATGGTGCACAAGGTATTTTTGAAGCAAAGAGTTTCCGCTTTGTATCAAAAGAAAGATCATTATCTGTGTTCTTTGCAGAGCAACGATTTAGAATGAAAAAGCATATAGAAAATACATTCCCAGAAAGTTTAGTAGCTGAAGCGCAGTCACTTATAATAGGTGACCGTGAAAATGTCGATATGGATACTGAACGTGCTTATCAAAAACTAGGTATAACACATCTATTTGCTATCTCAGGTTTGCATGTTGGGCTCGTTTCGATGCTTGTGTATGAATTATTACTGAGGTTACATATACGCAGAGAACATGCAACATGGGCTCTTATTATAGGACTACCTATATATGCTTGTATCGCAGGAGGTGCACCGTCTGTTTGGAGGGCAGTGTCAGTTGTTGAGCTTGTAATGCTAAGTAGAATTGTTTCGAATCGCTTAGCAATTGATGATGCGCTAGCATTGAGTTTTATCGGATTTGTATTATTACAGCCGAGCGTAGTGTTTCAAATCGGTTTTCAATTATCTTATTTGGCGACTGTATCGTTAATGTTTTCGGGAAAGATTTTCTCATTCGCGAAAAGTGCCTGGCAACAATCATTTGCTATCACTTTTGTGTGTCAGCTACTCGTCTATCCTTTACTTTTGTATCATTTTTTTGAAATTAGTTTGTCTTCGTTTATTGCCAATATATTTTTTGTTCCGCTATTTTCATTTGTTGTATTACCAACAAATTTAATGTTGTTAATGCTCACCTATGTGTCAAATCCATTAGCGGGGGTTTGTTTTTTTATATATGAACCTGCTCGTGAATTATTGTCGGCGATTATCATGTGGTTACAGACGATTCCGTATCAAATGTGGACGCCAGGAAGACCTTCTGTCTGGCTTCTACTCTTAGCATTTGCTAGTGTCATTTTCGTGTTAATACAAATAGAACAACGAAAACATTGGTTCCTTATTGCTTTTACACTATTATTTTCTGCATTTTTGATTCATGAAAGTCCTGCATGGAATGGAGATTTAAAAATTACATTTTTAAGTGTAGGTCAGGGTGATTGTACGATTATTGAATTGCCATTTCGGAAGAAAATCTATGTCATAGATACTGGAGGAGTACTAAGGTTTGATCAGGAGGCATGGAAGTATTCTAAAAAGCCGTATGAAGTCGGTAGAGGATTGTGGTTCCTTATTTAAAAGGAAGTGGTATACGGGCTGTAGATACGCTTATATTGACACATGCTGATGCAGACCACGCTGAAGGTGCTGAGGAGGTAATGGAAGAAATTAGCGTTAAGGAAATTCATGTGTCGCCAAACTCATGGCAAAAATCAGTTATGAAAGATGTGGTAGACATCGCACAAAAGGACGGTATTCCAATCCGTGAGCAGATTGCAGGGAGGAGTTGGATGCAAGGAGAAACTACATTATCTTATTTATCCCCAGATGATTTGATTTATGAAGGCAATGATGATTCTCTTGTTTTAATGTTACAGCATGCAAATTTTAAGGCATTATTTACAGGTGATTTAGAGCAAACAGGAGAAATAATCTTGGTAGAAAATTATAAAGAAACTATTTCTAAAATGGATATTTTAAAAGTGGGGCATCATGGCAGTAAGACGTCTTCAACAGAACCTTTCTTAAAACTAGTGCAACCACGTCTATCGATATTTTCTAGCGGTTTAAATAATCGTTACGGTCATCCGAATAAGGATGTTGTTACAAGGTTCGAAGAAATGCAACTACCGACTTTAAATACGGCAGAAGTGGGAACAATTGAAGTAATCGTCTCTAAGAGTGGATTTACAGTGTTTAAAACAAAAAATCTGCAGAAACAGAAAAAGACATTATCAAATTGATAATGTCTTTTTAACTGTATCTTATAGAGCTGCGTAATCGATGACAGTCGCAATGATGAAAATAAGTGCGAAAAACACGAATGATACGCCAAAACCTACTCCTGAATCGATTGCGTCGTTACGCTTTGATTGTACGTTTTCTTCAAATGGATTCATTGCTACCCCTCCTAATTCTCATTAATTATACGGTATGCCTATTAAAAAAGCTATATTGAAAAGGCAAAAATAGATGACTGCTCTAGAATGACACAATTTGTTCAAACTCACAGAATGAGAAATTTACGGTATACTGTAATCAATGTCAATTAGAGGTGAGACTATGTTTTCAACAATATGGAAAAATATAAAAAAAGGAGATTTACAGCCTGTCTACTTACTTGCGGGCTTAGAGCCTTATTTTATAGATGAAACAATAAGACGTATTAAAACGCAACTTGAAGAAGCTGGAGAAATTGAGACAATCACAATTGATTTGGATGAGCAACCAATCGATTATGTGATTGATGAATCAGATACAATCCCATTCTTCTCAAGTCAAAAACTTATCATTGCGAAAAATGCATCGTTCTTAAAAGCAACCGAAAAAGGCAAAGAGAAAATTGATCATGACTTAAAACGATTAGAAAAATGGTTAGACTATCCGTCAGATACATCGATAACAATTTTTATTGCTCCTTATGAAAAGCTTGATGAGCGTAAAAAAGTAACAAAGTTAATGAAAGATAGAGCTGTTTATTTACTCGCTGAAACGCCGAAAGAAAATGATTTAATGGTTTGGGTGCAAAATGAAGTAAGTCAGCAAAAAAAAACAATTGACCAAGATGCCACTAGTAAATTAATCGAGCTAGTAGGTATGGATATGCTTCATTTACAGTCAGAGATTGAAAAACTGAGCTTATATTTAGGTGAAGAAAATACAATTACGCAAGCTCTAGTAGAGGAAATGGTTGCGAAAACGCTTGAACAAGATGCTTTTAAGATGCTTAATGCTTATTTACACAGAGATGTTTCTAGTGCATTAACTATTTACCATGATCTTATACGTCAAAAACAGGAGCCAATCGCACTTGTAGCATTACTTGCATCCCAAATTCGTTTAATGTCGAATGTTTATTATTTACTAAAAAAGGGATACCATTCGCAACAAATTGCAAAACAACTAAAGGTCAACCCTTATCGTGTTAAACGAATTGTTGAAGATCGTCGGAAAATTTCAGAGGATAGTTTACTAAAAGGTTTATTTGGGTTAAGCGAAGTTGATTATCAGTTAAAAACAATGAGCGGACGAAGAGAGCGCTATTTAGAATTATTTATGATGAAACCAATATAGAGGCAAGCACTCTCTGTTGTGAGTGCATAAGTGCGTTGATTTCCGCTACGGTGGACGCATTCCGCGGGCGGGCGCCAAGTCGCTTCGTCGCTATGCTCCTGCAGGGTCTTGGACTTCCCGTTATTCCCGCAGGAGTCGCCACCTTCGCTTCAATCAACTACACATGTAATAAAAACAAATCTTTTGAGACGATGAAAAATGATGACGAGACCTCTTCAGACTGTAGACAAACTCGAAGAAATTCGAATTTATCTACGGTCTTTTTTAAAAAATAGATATGGCATTGATGTCCGCTACGGTGGACGCCAAGCCGTTTCGTCGCTATGCTCCTGCAGGGTCTTGGACTATCCCGCTATTCCCGCAGGAGTCGCCACCTCCGCTCCAATCAACTACACATGTAATACAAACAAATCTTACGGCATTGTTAAATAGGACTTAATTGATATTTTCTACAAATAAGCTTATGTATCTAATATAGCTGTTACTGCAATACTCAATACAATTAAAAGAAATGATGCTGTAAACGCTAAACTGTATTTTTAGCAGTCTTTTTACTTCTCTTTATTTTTTTCGATTGCTCAAGATTTAGACAAAAAATAATGCTTAAAATTGGAGTTAAGTAAAGACTAATGAATAAAAATGTTATATCCATGCATAATACCTTCTCTCCAAATAGTCCCTAAAACCTTACGGAGTACTTTTGAGTAATGATTTGGTAGATACAATATAGTTTTTTTATAACAATATTTCCTTTTATTAAAATATTTACGGCAAATGGTTAATTGGGGCTTACTTGGATAAAATAACACGAGGTGACGTGAATGTATGAATGAATCCAAATCGCAATAAATAGTGCGATTTCGTTATACTAATACGAAATAACCTTATGTTGCCATATTCTACGGACTTGATAGTTATTTGTATTTTAATAACAACAGTTTGCTTTAATGTAAGTTTTAAAAAAATATTTAAACACAAAAAAAGACTAGAGATATATCTCTAGTCCCTTTGAATCCATAATGGATTAAGCTTTTTTCATTAAACGAGCTTTTTGACGAGAAGCTGCGTTTTTGTGGATTAAGCCTTTAGATGCTGCTTTATCTAATGATTTAACAGCTACGCTTAAAAGTTCTTTTGCGTTATCTTCTTTAGCAACTAAAGCAGTTTCAGCTTTTTTCACAGCAGTACGCATAGCAGATTTCACTTGCGAATTTTGTGCATTAACTTTTGCATTAGTTTTTACGCGTTTGATAGCAGATTTAATATTTGGCATTAACTTTCACCTCCTAAAAAGGATCGAGATGAGTAAATTCTCAACTGTTTCAAGTGTCTATACAACAGTCATCATTTTAGCAAATCACAGTATAAAAATCAAGCATCAAATGCAAAGAATATTTACTTGACAGTTGGACCAAAATAAAAAGAGAGGTGATTAGTTTGGAAAAGAATAAATGGTATCGAACAGATTTAGTAGATGAGACGGAAGAATTTATTAATCATAGGACAAAGGAAGAGCGCGAAACATTGCGTGATTCTGCAGGTATTAAGGTGTTAGAGGAAGATCGCGGGCGCGTTAAAATTACGCGTGTAGATGTCGATTCGAGCGGCGCAGAAGAAATAGGAAAGAAGGAAGGAACTTATTTTACTTTTACCATCCCGACGTTAACCACAGATGATGAAGAAGGGTTCAAGCAACTCGGGGAAGTTTTAGCAAAAGAATTAACAACACTCCATCCTTTTATTAAAGACAAAAATGACAGCAAAGTACTTATTATTGGGTTGGGAAATAAGACCATTACCCCTGATGCAGTAGGGCCACTAGCAATTGATGAACTGCAAAATAGTGCCACGTCGATCCAAGAACGTTGTATTATTTATGCACCGGGAGTAACAGGGCAGACAGGCTATGAAACGAGTTCCTTTATAAAAGCTTTAGCTGAACAAATAAAACCAGCACTAGTTATTGTAGTAGACGCACTTGCTACAAGAGCTAGTAATCGACTTTGTAAAACCATTCAAATGACAGACACGGGGATTCATCCAGGGTCTGGCGTAGGTAATATGCGTAAAGAAATTTCAAAAGAAACAATTGGTTGTCCTGTAACTGCAATTGGCTTACCTACAGTTGTCGACGGACCAGTACTTATCGCAGATGCTGTCGATACACTTTTCCAATCTATTGCAGCTAAAATACAGGAAAAAAATAGTCCGTCCTCCGCTTTGTCTGTAACACCCTGGAGACCATCAGACGCTTCTAAGGTAGATTTAGAGGTAATAAAACCGATATTTGGCGAATGGTCGACTTGGCCAAAAGAGGAGCGTTTACAGCTCTTTGAAGAGTCTCTTGTTGGGCATGACCGATTGTTTGTAACACCGAAAAACATAGATGAGTGGGTACACAACTATGCATACCTGATTTCCGAAACATTAACTGAATGGATTGAAAGTACGTAAAATGTTCTAATTAGCTCCCCTCCTCCATACATTGATAGGAGGAGGGGGATGTTAAATGCGACGGAAAATGCAAATGTGGATTGGTCTTCTATGTTTTTTCTTTATGCTACCAATTATTACTGTAAAGTTACCAATCTGGCCACAGCAAGAGGCAACAACAACACCATCAACAAAACAAGATACGAAAATAGTCTATGCTGCCAATACTGCCACTGAAAAAAATGCTTTGACAAATAATAAGGACGCTTCATTTAATACACTAATATATTTCACGCATTCCCATGAAGCTTACTACCCTATTTTGAAAAGCCAAAATCAAAAAATAACAGCCTATCATAACGCAACTAATGTTTTGCAACTAGGTTCAGTTATCGAAGCCCATTTTAAACAAAATGATCTTTCAACGGATATTTTAGAAGTTGATACGATGACAGAAATGCAGAAAAAAAATATAGCGCTTTTTAAAGCGTATGATGCTGTAAGGCCATATGTAAAAAAACAATTAGAGAAAAAAGAATATGATTTGGTGCTAGATATCCATCGTGATTCCGCAAATAAAAAAGCCACAACAACAACCTTTGATGGCGAAAAGTACGCGCGAATTGCTGTCGTTGTTGGTGGTGAAAATAAACAGTCTAAATGGAATGAAGCCTATGCTAATCAGCTATCCGCTCATTTAAACCAGCTAGTTCCTAACATCTCTAGAGGTGTTATGAAAAAAGAAGGTTCGGGTGTAAACGGTGTATATAACCAAGATCTTTCGAAAAAACTTCTAGTAGTTGAATTAGGTGGAGTAGATAATACGGAAGACGAATTAAATCGTACCATTGCCATTTTGGCAAGAGCAATTTCGGAAGCATTTTCAAATCAAACTTCATCATAATATTGCATAAAATAGCTGTTCACTGCTATAATTCAAAATAGTTTATATAGGAGTGGACACGCATGAACAGAGAAGAACGTTTGAAACGACAAGAAAATATTAGAAATTTCTCCATTATTGCTCATATTGACCACGGGAAATCAACATTAGCAGATCGTATATTGGAAACTACAAAAAGTTTAACTTCCCGCGAGATGAAAAATCAGCTTCTAGATTCTATGGATTTAGAAAGAGAACGTGGCATTACCATCAAATTAAATGCAGTTCAATTACAATATCAAGCTAAGGATGGAGAGATTTATACCTTCCATTTAATCGATACTCCTGGACACGTCGATTTCACTTACGAAGTATCTCGTAGTCTTGCAGCTTGTGAAGGTGCTATTTTAGTTGTCGATGCAGCTCAAGGTATTGAAGCACAGACACTTGCGAACGTATATTTAGCATTAGACAATGACCTTGAAATTCTTCCTGTTATTAATAAAATCGATTTACCTTCAGCAGATCCAGAACGCGTACGTCAAGAAGTAGAAGATGTCATCGGTTTAGATGCATCAGAAGCAGTACTTGCTTCTGCTAAAGCAGGTATCGGTATTGAAGATATTTTAGAACAAATTGTTGAAAAAGTACCAGCGCCAACAGGAGATCCTGATGCGCCACTAAAAGCATTAATTTTCGATTCTTTATATGATTCATATCGTGGTGTAATTACTTATATTCGGATTGTAGATGGAACAGTTAAGGCTGGCGATAAAATTCGTATGATGGCGACAGGCAAAGAATTTGAAGTTGTTGAAGTAGGGGTATCAACACCTAAGCCAACACTTTGTAAAGAGTTAACTGTCGGTGATGTAGGTTTCTTAACAGCATCTATCAAAAACGTAGGTGATACGCGCGTAGGTGATACAATTACCTTAGCAAACAATCCTGCTACCGAGCCATTAGCTGGTTACCGTAAGTTAAATCCTATGGTTTATTGTGGTTTATATCCAATCGATACTGCTAAGTACAATGATCTTCGTGATGCATTAGAAAAGCTAGAGCTAAATGACTCTGCTTTACAATATGAACCTGAAACTTCACAAGCTTTAGGCTTCGGATTCAGATGTGGTTTCTTAGGTTTACTTCATATGGAAATCATTCAAGAGCGTATTGAACGTGAATTCAAAATCGATCTGATTACTACCGCACCAAGCGTAATCTACCATGTGCAGATGACAGACGGTTCTGAAGTTCAAGTGGACAACCCGTCTATGATGCCGGACCCTCAAAAAATTGATCGTATTGAAGAACCGTATGTAAAAGCAACTATTATGGTACCGAACGATTATGTTGGAGCAGTTATGGAAATTTGCCAACGTAAACGTGGTAACTTTATGACGATGGACTATATTGACTCGACTCGTGTAAGTATTTACTATGAGATTCCTCTTTCAGAAATTGTCTATGATTTCTTTGACCAATTAAAATCTAGTACGAAGGGCTACGCTTCTTTCGATTATGAATTAATTGGCTATCATCCATCTAAATTGATGAAAATGGATATCCTTTTAAATGGTGAACAAGTCGATGCATTAAGCTTTATCGTGCATAACGATTTTGCTTATGAACGTGGTAAAGTCATCGTTGAAAAACTTAAAAATCTAATTCCACGTCAACAATTTGAAGTACCGATTCAAGCAGCAATCGGTCAAAAAATCGTTGCTCGTTCAACAATTAAAGCGATGCGTAAAAACGTTTTAGCTAAATGTTACGGTGGAGATATCTCTCGTAAACGTAAACTTTTAGATAAACAAAAAGAAGGTAAAAAACGTATGAAACAAGTCGGTTCAGTTGAAGTACCTCAAGAAGCATTCATGGCTGTACTTAAAATGGACGACGACGCACCTAAAAAATAATAATGATTTATCCAACATGATAAATCGTTATAACTAAGCGGTTACGTGATATGGAGGTTTGAAGCCACCATATTACTACCGCTTTTTGTTTTTATAGAGATTAAGGGGTATTAAATTTTTTTTTGATTTTGTACCGTTTTTTTTAGGTTTAACGAAGGGATAAATAGGGTAAAAACTTATTAAGAGAAAAAACATATAAAAAGTGGGTAGTTTTTCGACATTTTTCGCTAAAAAATGAAAATTGAGGTATTCAAAATACAAAAGTTTTGATAAGCTTATTAAACACTATATGTATAGTGAATTTATGGGTTAATGAATTAATGAATGTAAGGAGTGAGTTCAAATCGATTATCGTGATGGAAACGACCGTTTGGATCGCTTAATGGCAACGCTAGAAGCTGAACTTTTAGCTTTTGAGGCACGTGTGGCTCATATGCAGGAAAAATTGAATGAACTTAAACAAGAAGAAGCAAATATACAGCATGAAATTGTTGAATATAAAAGAGCAGTATAAAGAAGTTACAGTGGGTATTATTATCGCTGTAACTTTTTTTACGTTTTAAAGTGACTATAATTCCATTGTTTTGCGTTTCAGCTTAAATACTATAGAATGAAGCTACGTGTTGGAAAGAGTGAATTTATATAAGAACAGATAAATTTCGACAAGAAAGAAGGAATCAGATTGGCTAGAGGCGTTTATATACACATTCCATTTTGCCATCAAATTTGCAATTATTGCGATTTTAATAAAGTGTTTTTCAAAAACCAGCCGGTCGATGAATATATAGAAGCATTAGGTATGGAGATGAAATTATGGACTGAAGACAAAGAGGCATTCAGTCATATAGAAACCATTTTTTTAGGTGGAGGAACACCAACATCTTTATCACCAGCTCAACTCTCAAGACTATTAACTTTGATTAAAACGTATATTCCGATGGAACATGTTACAGAATTTACATCAGAGGCAAATCCAGATGAATTAACAAAAGAAAAATTAAAAGTACTTTTTAACGGTGGAGTAAATCGTTTAAGTTTAGGTGTACAAGCTTTTCAACCAGAACTATTGAAAAAACTAGGGCGTACACATTCCAATAAAGATGTTTTTGAAACCATTAAGGAAGCAAAAAAAATAGGATTTGAGAACATTAGCATTGATTTAATGTATGGACTACCTGATCAAACAATGGACGAATGGAAAGCAACACTAAAAATGGCATTTGACTTAAATCTCCCGCATTACTCAGCATATTCGCTTATTGTAGAGTCCAAAACGATTTTCTATAACTTGATGAACAAAGGGAAATTGAGCTTGCCAGGTGAAGACAAAGAGGCAGATATGTATGAGGAATTGATGCAACAAATGGAGTCACATGGTTGGCATCAATACGAAATAAGTAATTTCGCCAAAGATGGACATTCTTCTATTCATAATCGTATTTATTGGGACAATGATGAATACGCTGGCTTTGGTGCAGGAGCTCATGGTTATGTCAATGGCATTCGTTACTCAAACCATGCTCCATTAAAAAAATATATCAGTACATTAGAATACGGAGAAAGACCCATACTAAAAACGCATGAAGTAACACAAAATGAAAAAATTGAAGAAGAACTTTTTCTGGGTTTACGGAAAACAGCAGGAATATCTAAATCTCATTTTGAGGAGAAGTTTGGTTGTACGATTGAAAGCGTATATGGTGAAAAGCTTAAATCACTCGTTTCAGTGGGACTTTTATCTAATGATAAAGACGCTGTAAAGTTAACGAGAAAAGGACGTTTTGTGGGAAATGATGTTTTTGAAGAATTTTTACTATAAACACATGCGTTTCCGTTGACATAAAATAATAGATTTGATAAGTTAAATATAGTATTAGCACTCTTCTTAAGTGAGTGCTAACAGAGGTGATGATCATGCTAACAAATCGGCAGTTACAAGTATTGCAAGTAATCGTAGATGACTTCATTATGTCAGCGCAACCAGTTGGCTCTCGACAGATCTCGAAGAAGGAAGGTATTACTTTTAGTCCAGCAACCATTCGTAACGAAATGGCGGATTTAGAAGAACTAGGTTACCTAGAAAAAACGCATACTTCATCGGGGCGAGTTCCGTCTGAAAAAGGTTACAGATTTTATGTGGATCATTTGCTTAAACCTCAAGTAATTACAACAAAAGAGATTCACAAAATCCAATCTGTTTTCCAAGATCGGATTATGGAAACTGAACAAGTAATTCGGGAGTCAGCTACGATTTTATCTGAATTGACGTCGTACACATCTATATTATTAGGACCGGATGTGCAGTTGCATAAAGTTAAACGATTTTCAATTGTACCTTTAACAACTGATTCTGCAGTCGCTATTATCGTTACAGATAATGGACATGTTGAAAATCGTATTTTCTCTTTACCGTCGGATTTTTCACCGTCGGATATAGAGAAGGTCATAAATATTTTAAACGAACGACTGATTGGCGTTCCGTTAGAGCATCTACAAAAAAAGCTTGAACTTGAAACGGCAGCGGTTATAAAACAACATCTCGGGACTTATGACGGATTACTTTCTTCATTAATAGACGTGACAGCACATCAATCAGAAGGTAAAATCTTCTATGGTGGCAAAACGAATATGTTCAATCAACCTGAGTTTCATGACATAAACAAAGTTCGAATGCTTATGGAACTAATGGAAAAAACTACTCAAATCCAATCCATTTTCCCTTTGAACCAATCGGGAATTCACATTCGTATTGGCTCTGAAAACAATCATTTAGCGATGGAGAATTGCAGTGTTATCACAGCATCTTACTCAGTAGGTGAGGGACAAAGTGGTTCAATAGCCATTATCGGCCCAACAAGGATGGATTATCGACGTGTCGTTGCATTACTCGACTTTATGAGTGGCGATTTAACGCGCCAACTGACACAAAAACCGAGGTAGAGAGCGACATTATAGGAGGATGAAAAGTGTCTAAAACAAATGAAACTAAAGAGCAAACAGTAGAAGAAAATGCAGTAGTTGAAGAACAATTAAATGAACAAGAAGAAAAAGTAGATTCTGAAGCTGTAGAAGCTATACCTGAACTAACAGTTGAGGAGCAGCATCAAGCAGAAATTACAGCGCTAGAGCAAAAATTGGACGAAGCAGAAAGCCGTTTCCTTCGATTACGTGCGGACTACGATAATTTAAAACGCCGCTCTCAAACTGAACGCGTGGCACAAGAAAAGTATCGCTCGCAAAATTTGTTAACGGATCTACTTCCGGTATTAGACAATTTCGAACGAGCTTTACAAGTTGAAGCTACAACGGAAGATGCCGAATCCATGAAAAAAGGGATTGATATGGTATACCGTTCATTAATAGAAGCAACAACAAAAGAAGGCTTAGAACCGGTAGCATCTGAAGGAGAAGCGTTTGATCCAAACATTCACCACGCTGTTATGCAAGAACAAGATGATTCTAAAGAGCAAGGAATCGTTTTACAAGAGCTACAAAAGGGGTATAAGCTAAAAGACCGTGTACTACGACCAGCAATGGTTAAAGTTAATGAATAAATTCTAAAAAGAAAAAAATGAATGAAAATCTAGGAGGACTATGTAATGAGCAAAATTATCGGTATTGACTTAGGGACTACAAACTCATGTGTATCAGTATTAGAAGGCGGAGAACCAATCGTAATCGCTAACAAAGAAGGCGCACGTACAACACCATCAGTTGTAGCATTTAAAAACGGCGAACGCCAAGTTGGTGAAGTTGCTAAACGCCAATCAATTACAAATCCAAACACAATCATGTCTATTAAGCGTCATATGGGTACTGACTACAAAGTAAATGTAGAAGGTACAGAATATACTCCTCAACAAGTATCAGCAATGATTTTACAACATTTAAAAGACTTCGCTGAAGACTACTTAGGAGAAAAAGTAACACAAGCTGTTATTACAGTTCCTGCTTACTTCAACGATGCACAACGTCAAGCTACAAAAGATGCTGGTAAAATTGCTGGTCTTGAAGTTGAACGTATTATCAATGAACCAACAGCAGCAGCACTTGCTTACGGCTTAGAAAAAACAGATGTAGATCAAACTGTTCTAGTATTTGACCTTGGTGGTGGTACATTTGACGTATCAATCCTTGAACTAGGTGACGGTGTATTCGAAGTAAAAGCAACAGCTGGTGATAACGCTCTTGGTGGAGATGACTTTGACCAAAAAATTATCGACTTCTTAGTTGCTGAATTCAAAAAAGAAAACGGCGTTGATTTAGCTAAAGATAAAATGGCGTTACAACGTTTGAAAGACGCTGCTGAAAAAGCGAAAAAAGAATTATCAGGTGTAACAACAGCTCAAATTTCACTACCTTTCATCACTGCTGGTGAAGCGGGTCCATTACACTTAGAAGTTTCTTTATCTCGTGCAAAATTCAATGAGATCACAGCTGACTTAGTTGAACGTACAATGATTCCAACTCGTCAAGCATTAAAAGATGCTGGATTATCTGCTTCTGAAATCGATCAAGTAATTCTTGTTGGTGGTTCAACTCGTATTCCTGCAGTACAAGATGCAGTGAAAAAAGAAACTGGAAAAGAGCCTCATAAAGGTGTTAACCCTGATGAAGTAGTAGCTATGGGTGCTGCTGTACAAGGTGGCGTATTAACTGGTGATGTAAAAGACGTTGTACTTCTTGATGTAACTCCACTTTCACTTGGTATCGAAACAATGGGTGGCGTTTTCACTAAATTAATCGATCGTAATACAACGATCCCAACTTCTAAATCACAAACATTCTCAACAGCTGCAGATAACCAACCTGCTGTAGATATTCACGTATTACAAGGTGAACGTCCAATGGCTGCTGATAACAAAACTTTAGGTCGCTTCCAACTTTCAGATATCCCTGCTGCACCACGTGGCATCCCTCAAATCGAAGTTACATTCGATATTGATAAAAACGGTATCGTAAACGTTAAAGCTAAAGACCTTGGAACTCAAAAAGAACAAACGATTACTATCCAGTCTGATAGCTCATTATCTGATGAAGATATCGAACGCATGGTAAAAGAAGCTGAATTACACGCTGAAGAAGATAAAAAACGTAAAGAAGAAGCTGAACTTCGTAATGAAGCAGACCAACTTGTTTTCCAAGTAGATAAAACAATCGCTGACCTTGGCGAACAAATTACTGAAGATGAGAAAAAATCAGTAGAAGATGCTAAAGAAGAGCTAACAAAAGCAATTGAACTTGGCGGAATCGAAGGAATCAAAACTTCTAAAGAAAAATTAGAAGGCATTCTTCAACCTTTAGTAATGAAAGTATATGAGCAAGCAGCTCAACAACAAGCAGCACAAGGCGAACAAGGCCCATCAGCTGATAAAAAAGATGACGGCGTAGTCGATGCAGACTTCACTGAAGTTGACGATAACAAATAATGCTAAAAAATAGAGCGCATTTTTAATGGCGCTTGAACGGTGCAAATTAATTTTATGCATTGTTGTTTTGAAAGAAGCCAAAGACCGCCTCGGGCTTTGGCTTTTTTCAATGTTTTTGCCATTTGTTCTTTCCATGTTACAATATATTTTATGCAAACGGAGCGGAGTGTGAAAAATGAATAAACAAGATTATTATGAAGTCTTAGGTCTTCAAAAAACAGCGTCAAAAGACGAAATTAAAAAAGCTTATCGTAAACTATCAAAACAATACCACCCTGATTTGAACAAAGAGGCAGGGGCAGAAGAAAAATTTAAAGAAATTGCTGAAGCTTATGAAGTGTTAAGCGATGACCAAAAAAAAGCACGCTATGATCAGTTTGGACATCAAGATCCTAACCAAGGATTTGGTGGCGGTGGCGGAGATGGCTTCGGCTTTGAAGACATTTTCAGTTCATTCTTTGGCGGAGGTGGCGGAAGCCGTCGTCGTGATCCAAATGCACCAACAAAAGGTGATGATCTGCAATATCGCATGACGATTAGTTTTGAAGAAGCGGTATTCGGTAAAGAAACTGAAATTGAAATTCCTCGTGATGAAACTTGTGAAACTTGTCATGGCTCTGGTGCAAAACCAGGTACATCGAAAGACACATGTTCTCACTGTAATGGCCAAGGTCAAATCAATGAGACAGTTACTACACCATTTGGTCAAATGGTAAACCGTCGTACTTGTGGTTACTGTAAAGGTAGCGGTCGAATTATCAAGGATAAATGTTCAACTTGTCACGGTGCAGGGACAGTTAAAAAACGTAAAAAAATCAAAGTTACAATTCCAGCAGGTGTTGATGATGGTCAACAATTGCGCGTAAGTGGGCAAGGTGAAGCGGGTACGAATGGTGGTCCAGCAGGTGACCTTTACATCGTATTCCATGTTCGTGCACATGAAAAATTCGAACGTGATGGCGACGATATTTATCTAGAGCTACCAATTACATTTGCTCAAGCGGCCCTTGGTGATGATATCGAAGTACCAACAGTCCATGGTAAAGTGAAAATGAAAATTCCTACAGGTACACAATCTGGTGATAGATTCCGCTTAAAAGGAAAAGGCGTCAAGAACGTTCATGGTTATGGAACGGGCGATCAACATGTAATCGTAAGCGTTGTAACGCCGAAGAAATTAACTGAAAAACAAAAACAATTATTGCGCGAATTTGCTAGTATTTCTGGAGATATCCCAGAAGAGCAAGGTAGCACTTTGTTTGATAAAATTAAAAACAAATTTAAAGGTGAATAAGGGAGTTGGCTAACAAGTGAAATGGTCGGAGCTATCCATCCATACAACAAGTGAAGCGGTTGAAGCGATTTCGAATATTCTTCACGAAGCTGGAGCAAGCGGTGTCGTGATAGAGGATTCAGAGGATTATGGTAAAGAACGTGCAGATCAATTTGGAGAGATTTATGATTTAAATCCTAAAGATTTTCCTAAGGATGGTGTCATTGTAAAAGCTTATTTGGCTGAAACAAGTTTTTTAGGTGAAACTGTTGAAGAAATTAAAGTTGCCATTAATAATCTTGTGAATTATGACATTAATATTGGTCACAATAAAGTGACATTGAATGAAGTGAATGAGGAAGATTGGGCAACTGCATGGAAAAAGTATTATCATCCTGTGAAGATTTCTAACCGTTTCACGATTGTGCCAACTTGGGAAGACTATGAGCCTGTAAACAGTGATGAGCTGATCATTGAACTTGATCCGGGTATGGCTTTTGGTACAGGAACTCATCCTACAACTGTTTTATGTTTACAAGCATTAGAAAAAACAATTAAAGCTACGGATTCAGTAGTAGACGTTGGTACTGGATCAGGTGTTTTATCTATCGGTGCAGCATTGCTAGGAGCAAAACATATTCATGCACTTGATTTGGATGAAGTAGCCGTACGCTCTGCAATTGAAAATGTTCAGCTAAATAAGGTTGAAGAAGTTATTGATGTTATGCAAGGAAATCTTTTAGATACTGTAAAAGAGCCTGCAGACGTTGTAGTTGCTAATATCCTAGCTGAAGTCATTATGACCTTCACAGATGATGCTTATACAATCGTAAAACCGGGTGGTCTATTTATTACTTCGGGTATTATTGAACCAAAGAAGGACGATGTGAAAGCATCCCTTGAAAAAGCAGGCTTCATAATCGAAGAAGTAATGATGATGGAAGATTGGGTAGCAATTATTTCACGAAAATCAGTAAATTGATGGAGTGTTACTATGCAACGATATTTTATAAACGAATCCTTTGATAATAATTTAGCCATAATTAGTGGTGAAGATGCGCATCATATAACAAAAGTGATGCGTATGCGTGTAGGCGATGAAATCATTGTTGTTCATAATAGTGAAGCAACAATCAGTCGTATTTCGGACTTTACTGAAGAGGGCGTTCATGTAGAAAAGACTGACAATGTAATGCCATCACCCGAACTACCTATTCAAGTAACAATAGCTTGTGGTTTACCAAAGGGCGATAAGTTAGATTTAATTGTCCAAAAGTCAACTGAGTTAGGTATGCATGCATTACTTCCTTTTGAAGCTGAGCGATCAATTGTCAAATGGGATGGGAAAAAAGGTAAAAAGAAGCAAGAGCGCTTACAGAAAATTGCTAAGGAAGCAGCCGAGCAATCTCATCGTACGCATATCCCGACAATAGAAGAACCAGTGAACTTCTCACAATTACTAAAAAAAGTCTCTGAATTTGATGTTGTCTTTTTAGCCGATGAAGAGGATGCTAAACAACTAGAACGAACTCGGTTTGCTGAGCAATTAAAAAAGGTATATGATTATAAGTCAATCCTTGTCATATTTGGTCCTGAAGGCGGTATTTCTCGAAAAGAGGCTACCGCTTTACAAGGATTAGGGTGTCAATGTATTTCACTAGGACCAAGAATTTTACGTGCGGAAACGGCGCCATTATATGTTCTTTCCGCAATTTCTTATGAATTTGAATGAAAGAGGTGACGAGCCTTGTCTTCAGTGGCTTTTCATACATTAGGATGTAAAGTAAATCACTATGAAACAGAGGCAATTTGGCAACTGTTTAAAGATGAAGGTTATGAACGCAAAGAATTTGACCATCAGACAGATGTCTATGTTATTAATACTTGTACAGTTACGAATACAGGAGATAAGAAAAGTCGACAAGTTATTCGTCGTGCAATTAGACAAAATCCTGATGCTGTTATTTGCGTAACAGGATGTTATGCTCAAACTTCTCCAGCGGAAATTATGGCGATTCCCGGTGTAGATATTGTAGTTGGGACGCAAGACCGTACGAAAATGATTGGCTATATTGAACAATATAAAAATGAACGTCAGCCTATCAATGCTGTACGAAATATTATGAAAAACCGAGTTTATGAAGAACTAGATGTTCCTTATTTCACTGACCGCACTCGTGCGTCATTGAAAATCCAAGAAGGTTGTAATAACTTCTGTACATTCTGTATAATCCCATGGGCACGTGGTTTAATGCGTTCTCGTGATCCGCATGAAGTCGTGAATCAAGCACAACAACTTGTAGATGCTGGTTATTTAGAAATTGTTTTAACAGGTATCCACACAGGTGGCTATGGACAAGATTTAAAAGATTATAATCTAGCGCAACTATTACGTGACTTAGAAGAGAATGTAAAAGGCTTAAAACGTTTACGTATTAGTTCGATAGAAGCTAGTCAATTAACCGATGAAGTGATAGAAGTTTTGCGCGATTCTAATATCGTCGTAAATCATTTGCATATTCCAATTCAATCGGGCTCTGATACAGTACTTAAACGTATGCGTCGTAAATACACAATGGAATTTTTCGGTGAGCGTTTAGATCGATTACGTGAAGTGTTACCGCATCTAGCTGTTACTTCTGATGTGATCGTTGGTTTCCCTGGTGAAACAGAAGAAGAATTTATGGAGACATATAACTTCATCAATAATCACAAATTTGCTGAATTGCATGTATTCCCATACTCTAAACGTACTGGAACACCAGCAGCCCGTATGGAAGACCAGGTTGACGAAGAAGTGAAAAATGAACGTGTACATCGCTTATTAACACTAAATGATCAGCTGGCTAAAGAATATGCTTCTCAATTCGAAAACGAAGTATTAGAAATCATTCCTGAAGAACACATTAAAGAAGGAAAAGATGCAGGGCTTTACGCTGGTTATTCAGACAATTATTTAAAAGTTATCTTTGAGGGCAATGAAGAGATGATCGGTAAACTAGTGAAAGTGAAAGTAACGAAAGCTGGTTATCCACAGTCTGAAGGTCAATTTGTACGTGTACTAGAAGAAGTACAAGTAAACTAACCTATGTAAATGACAACAAATTTATTAACCCCGAAAACGGAATGTAATTTCGTTTTCGGGGTTTTACTTTTAAGGATAGCAAATGGATATAAGTATTTCTGTTGTTGTTTTAAAATAAAGTTTGATTAGAAATAGTCTTAAAACGTTCCTCTAAAGTTAAGAAATTCTAATATTTCAATAGATGCTACTTATTTATTGAAAGTAAATATATAAACAACCTTGATTCAGTAAGGGATAGTGCTCACTTGGCTTTATTTCCCTTAATTTCTTTGTAGTCCAATTATAAACAAAAATATTAGGCTTGTATTTTTCAATGACTCCTACAGAAAAGATCATACGACTTGAAGAGTTTTTTTCAAAATGTTGAGTTAGTTTTGTCTTTCGAACGCTCTTATCTTTATGTATCATAAATTCGTTTTGTTCATATACACTCGGATTTTGTTCAGGTGTTGCGAATAAAAGTATATGTAACGGACTATGGCTATTATTATGATAACCATGTACATAATTCGTCCATCCAAATACAATCTCATTTTCAATAGCTTTCACTTGATGTTCAAAACTTATATCATAAGTAAGCTCTCCCTGTAATATGATAGCGCTATCTTCGCCATAAGGATGAAAATGAGCCGGAATACCCGCATCGTCCTCATCAATTTGAAAATACAATATACGATGATTTCGGTCTATACTTTCCCATACTTTTTCGAATTTTGTTTTTGACTCCATTATCGCTTGAAGATTAACATTCTCCATCCAATCACCTCAAATACAGAATAACGGGCTACCTTGGAGAAAAACATTGGACTAAATACTGAAATTAATCAGAAACCTTTCATTTCCTGCAGGTAATGCAAAATTAGTAGAAGAAGCCATAGATTTCACAGCTGAGCAATGCGGTAGTACTATTTAATAATGTTGGTTTAACAAATATTCGTAAAGACTTAGATGTTGTTAATATTGACCTAGATGAATGGAATCGTTTAGTAAACGTAAACTTAAAATCAGTATTACTTGGTAGCCGTTATGCTATTCCACATATGTAAAAAGCAGGTGGTGGTTCTATTATTAACACAGCTTCAATGGCTGCATTTGCTATGCATATAATGAATTAAAAAAGTCATGCTATTTATATAATGGCATGGCTTTTTTTATAACAGAATCAATAGTTTTACAGTAGTGGGTTTGTATATAGCATAATACTGGTAAGTGAACTATAAACCATGGTAATATGAAGAGGTACGTACATCTATTTAATCAAAGGAGTTTTCATTCATGACTAAAAACTACGCGTTATTAATCGATCATACATTATTAAAACCTGAAGCGACAAAAGAACAAATTGCAACTCTTTGTCAAGAAGCTAAAAAATATGACTTTGCTTCGGTTTGTGTTAATCCAACATGGGTAGCAGAAGCAGCAAAACATCTTGAAGGGGCTAAATCAGTTGTTTGTACTGTTATTGGTTTTCCATTAGGAGCTCAAACAAGTGCAACAAAAGCATTTGAAACAAAAGATGCAATTGCAAATGGTGCTAGTGAAATCGATATGGTGATTAATATAGGTGCCCTTAAATCAGGTCAACTTGATGTTGTTAAATCTGATATTAAAGCTGTTGTTGATGCAGCGAATGGTACTTTAGTTAAAGTTATTATTGAAACTTGTTTGCTAACTGAAGAAGAAAAAGTGGTAGCTTGCCAACTGTCTAAAGAAGTAGGTGCTGATTTTGTGAAAACTTCTACTGGCTTTTCAACTGGTGGCGCAACTGCAGCCGATATAGCGTTAATGCGCAAAACAGTTGGACCAGAAATGGGTGTAAAAGCTTCGGGTGGTGTTCGCAGTTTAGAAGATCTAGAAACTATGGTTGAAGCCGGGGCTACTAGAATCGGCGCAAGCTCTGGTGTGAAAATTATGAACGGATTAAAATCAGATTCTGAATATTAATTCGAGCATGAGTATTGACCAATTTGTATCAATAAGGTATAATTTTTTAGTACACAGCATTAACATCTTTTCTTATGCTAATGTTCGTATTTGATGTGTGTTCGGAGGGAGGGAAAGAGAGATGTCAAAAACTGTCGTTAGAAAAAACGAATCGCTTGAAGATGCTCTTCGCCGCTTCAAACGTACTGTTTCTAAAAGTGGTACAATTCAAGAGGTTAGAAAACGCGAATTCTATGAAAAGCCTAGCGTAAAACGCAAAAAGAAATCAGAAGCTGCACGTAAACGTAAGTGGTAATTTAATTTCCTAGACAATCCCTACGTTCAAAACACGCAACATCATGATTGATTAAAATTGCAAATGACCTAAACCGAGAAATCCTTGTGATTTCTCGGTTTATTTTTGTGCATTTTTTTAATAGTTTAATATGGTTGAGTAGTTAGTAAAGCGAAGACATTGTATTAAATATAGCTATACACTTTGAGCGCTAGTTTAGAGAAATCCAATACTTAATGAAATAACGGTAATAGATACATAGCAAGATTACCGATTATCTTTTAGAAGCCGGTGATTGGGATGTTTCACTACTAACAGGGTAAGTCTCCAGAAAGCGGCAAAAACAACAGGATGTATGGTAACTGTTGAAGGGGGAGTAGCAGCATTCACCAGAAAATAGAATGAAAGTTAGTTCATTTAAAAAAAGAATGTGCTAGTTTTTTATTTTTGAAGTACTTTGCAAGCAATCGTATGGTAATTTGTGGTTTAATTATAGATATCATACAGGATATGTAGGTGGAACAATGCATTATATTTGGACTGTATTACAACTTATATTGGTTGGTTTTATTATTTATTTTGTCAGTGGTCGGTTAATCGGTACGAAATTGAATTTTATGAAGCGAATATTATCAGCGGTATTTAGTTTGACTTTCACAACTTTTGTCTATTGGTATTCGTATTTACGTCATACCGATTATAAAAACGAAGACATGGTGCAAGCGGTAACAAATGTCAGTACACTTGTGTGGATCGGCAGTATGTTATTAATCGCAATGTTATTTTATTTAATTTTAGAACTATTTGACCCTATTCAACTAGGTGCAAAAGGAGAAAGATTAACAGGGCAAAAAAATATCATCACAAGATTTCGTGGACGGTTTCATCGGCAAAAGAGACTTGTGGAAGTATTTCAAATCGCCTTTAAACATGGAATAGGTAAAGCACTGAAGTATAAGCGTACGTATGAAAATGATCGCTATTTAGCAATAGCACTTCGTAATATGTTAGAGGAGTGCGGAGGTATTTTCATTAAATTCGGTCAGGTTTTATCAGCTCGGAAAGATATTTTTCCTACCGTTTTTATAGAAGAATTATCTACGTTACAACAAAATGTTAAACCCATGACAGCTGAGCAAGTAAAGAAGAGACTGGAAAAAGATTTATCAAAACCGATGTTGGAAGTGTTTCGGAGTTTTAATATGCATCCTATTGCTTCGGGTTCTATAGGTCAAGTACATAAGGCTATCTTGAGAGAAAATGGCAAAGAGGTTGTTATAAAATTATTAAGGCCGAATATAACGTCTGTCATGCAAAAAGACTTAGATATATTATTGCACTTTTCAAATTGGTTAGTTGAAGAGTCATCTTGGGCTGAAAATTTAGGGTTCCATCAGCTTGCGACCGGCTTTGCTAATAGTTTACTTGAAGAGATTAATTTTGAAATGGAAGTTCGCAATATGGAACAAGTTTCGAATGCGCTCTCTAAAAGCAAAAATAAAATTAAGATCCCACATGTTTATAAAGAATATAGCAATGAATATTTACTCGTTTTAGAATACATTCATGGTGTCAGCATTTATAATTACCAAAATGAGTTTGAAAAAACAAATGAAAAAAGGCATAAATTACTAAGTTCGATTTATGATAGCTTTTTAGAGCAATTATTAGTAGCGGGCGTATTTCATGCTGATCCCCATCCAGGAAATATATTTGTCATGAATGATGGCACGGCAGCGTTTTTAGATTTTGGAGCTGTTGGTAGACTAGGGCCTTTACAACAAAAAGGTTTGAGAACGCTATTTATTGGTATTGAACGAAATGACCCTGAAGTTGTGTTAGAAGGCTTGAAGCATCTACTTGTAGATCCTAACGGAATGGATGAAGAAGGTTTATTACAAGCATTAAGCCAGTTGCTCATTCAATTACAATATTTAGATAAAGTATCAACTGAGGAACTTGTTCAAACCCTATTTACTATTATCCAGCATTATGAGTTGAAGCTCTATCCAATGGTAGGCGTGGCTTTGCGTGCTTTAATAACTTTAGAAGGTACACTAAATGGCATAGATTCAACTTTTGATTTATTCTCAGAAGCAAAACGCTTTACAGCAAAAAACAAACGATCTTTTGTCACTGTTTCAAGTCCTACAGAACTAAAAGATCATTTACAACAAGAACTGATCATGATGTTACCAATGCTCAAACAAATGCCTAAAAAAATAGACCATATTACAACAAGGCTAGAAAAAGGCGAGATGAAGGTTAAGCTGGATATGTTCTCAGGTAAGGAGAATGCTTTGTTTATCTCGCAATGGTTCTCACTTTTTATATTATTAATGGTTGGTATTACGTTTGGCATTATTTCAGTTGCGCTTTTAGCCATTTCGCAATTTATAAATACCGCGTATGCAGTTTATTTAAATACGGTGTCTTTCTTAGGTTTATTTTTAAGTGCAGTATTACTTGTCCGATTATCTGTTCAAGCAATTAGAAATTCAAAGAGAGCATTATAAGAGGTATGTTATCCGTCTTCGATTTGAAGACGGATATTATTTTAATTAAATTTGAAACTTTTTTGTAGTTCAACCGTAGATTATTTAGGCATACTACACATAGTAGAAGGGTGGGGGAAAGTTGCAGCGATCTAAAAAGGTTAGCTTGTTGTTTTTGATGCTCATGTCATTAATGTTACTTTTACCACTAGCTTCTGTTTTCGCGAAAACAGAAGTATATCATGTGCCAGTGGAAAAAGAAGTTGAGAAAGGCTTATATGTGTTCTTACAAAGAGCCTTTAAAGAAGCAGAAGAAAGTGGTGCGAAGGCAGTTGTTCTAGAAATTCATACACCAGGTGGATTTGTCAATGCAGCGGGTGATATTGCGAAGCTGATGGATGAAGCACCAGTTAGAACAATTGCATTTATAAATAAAGATGCTCATTCAGCTGGAGCATTTATAGCATTGCATGCAGATGAAATTTATATGGTGCCTAATGGAACAATTGGAGCAGCAGCAGTTATTGATTCTGCAGGAAATATGGCCGATCAAAAAGCCAATAGTGCATGGCTAGCACAAATGAAAGCGGCAGCAGAAACCTCACATCGCAACCCGGATTATGCATTAGCTATGGCAGATGTATCCTATGCATTACCAGAATTCAGAGCAACAGAAGGAGAATTATTAACGTTAACAGCAAGTGAAGCGTTTAAAGTTGGTTATTCTGAAGGAACTGTTTCGACGCTTCAAGAACTACTTGTAAAAACAGATTTAGATGGTGCAGAGGTTGTAAAGGTAAATGAATCCTTTGCAGAGCAAATCGCAAGGTTTATTACCAATCCGATTATTGTCCCTATACTTTTATCGATCGCTAGTTTAGGATTAGTAATAGAGTTATATTCACCTGGCTTTGGTGTAGCAGGGTCTATGAGTATAATAGCCATCATTCTATTTTTCTTTGGCCATCTAGTTGCTGGATTTGCCGGATATGAATCCATCATATTATTGATTGTCGGGATTATACTAATAGTGGCTGAATTTTTCTTGCCTGGTGGTATTAGTGGTATTATTGGTTTTGGTGCAATAGTATTAAGTCTATTATTAGCTGGTGCTAATGTGACCTATATGGCTTATTCAATTCTTACGGCTCTATTAGTAGCAGTAATAGGGATGGTGATCTTAATGAAATTTTTTGGTAAAAAAATGACTATGCTTAACAAAATGGTGTTGAAAGACGCAACAGATACAGAGAGTGGTTATGTATCAAATATAAATCGTCTAGAGCTTCTTGGTAAAGAGGCAGTAACTTCAACACCTTTAAGACCTGCTGGCGCGATTATGCTAGGTGGAGAAAGAATCGATGTCGTCTCTGAAGGCGGTTACATTGATGCAAGAAAAATGGTTATAATTATTAAAGTTGAGGGATCTCGTATCGTTGTAAGAGAGGTACTTTAAACAAAAGGAGGAAGTTTTAAATGGCATTAACAGGTAGTGCAATTACAGCCATTATCGCTATTGTATTAGTATTTATAGTATTGGCAGTTTTATTTACATTTGTCCCTGTAGCATTGTGGATTTCTGCATTAGCAGCTGGGGTAAAGGTTAGTATTTTCACATTAATCGGTATGCGTTTACGTCGAGTTATTCCATCACGTATTGTCAATCCATTAATTAAAGCTCATAAAGCAGGTTTACCCGTAACGATTAATCAATTAGAAAGTCATTATCTTGCAGGTGGTAACGTAGACCGAGTTGTTAATGCGTTAATTGCAGCGCATCGTGCGAATATCGAATTGACTTTTGAACGCTGTGCAGCAATCGATCTTGCAGGTCGTGACGTGTTAGAAGCTGTTCAAATGTCGGTTAATCCTAAAGTAATTGAAACACCATTTATCGCTGGTGTGGCAATGAATGGTATCGAAGTTAAAGCAAAAGCTCGTATTACAGTGCGTGCTAACATTGAACGTCTTGTTGGTGGTGCTGGTGAAGAAACAATCGTTGCCCGTGTTGGTGAAGGGATTGTAAGTACAATTGGTAGCTCTAAAAATCATTCGACAGTATTAGAAAATCCAGATTCAATATCTCAAACTGTATTGTCAAAAGGACTAGACTCAGGTACAGCATTCGAAATCCTATCGATAGATATCGCGGACGTTGATGTCGGCAAAAATATCGGAGCAGAACTTCAAATTGAGCAAGCGCAAGCTGACAAAAATATCGCACAAGCAAAAGCTGAAGAACGTCGTGCAATGGCTGTAGCCAACGAACAAGAAATGGTTGCAAAAGTGCAAGAGATGAAAGCGAAAGTAGTAGAAGCAGAAGCTGAGGTACCTTTAGCTATGGCAGAAGCTCTTCGTACAGGTAATATTGGTATTATGGATTATATGAACTACAAAAACGTGCAGGCTGATACAAGCATGCGTGATTCAATTAGTAAAATCAATCAAGATTCACATGATAATACCAATGACAATCAATAATTAATCGTCAACCATTAGGAGGGAGGCACTTCCATTGGAAGTAATCATCCTGTTCATAATATCAGCTATCATAAGTGCTTTTTTCAAGGATAAAAAACAAGGAAATAAGGAAGCGCCGAATAAGGGGCCTGTTCAAAGGCAGCAAAATTCGGAACACCGTCAACCAATGCCTCAGAAAATAGGTCAATCGAGAAGTCTAGAAGATTATGCAAAAGAAGTTTTCCGTGATCTTGAAAGCAAATTCGGTGAGCAACCAAAAGTTGAAGTTGAAAAAGCGAAAGAAACTATCAAAGAAACAGTTGCACCTACTTATGAGCGAGACACTCATTCAGAAGGTGCAAGGAATTTTGAAAACTCAAGATCGACTCGTCCTGCGATGTCTCGTGGAACAGAAACGCAGAAAAAAGTGAAACAAACTGATAAAAGCACGTTTAATTTTCCAAAAACAAAAAATCAATTAGCGCAATCAATTATAATGGCTGAAATTTTAGGTCCACCAAAATCGAAACGCTAATACATGACCCCCGCTCTCTTTGCATATGCTATAGAGAAGGGGGTTTTTGTATGTCGAAACGGCTATTTCAGCTACTGCCTCTTATCGAAATTGAAAACTTCCAAACGATCCAGTTAAGAGGGAAAATTACAATTCAAAAGATTTCTGAACGGCAAGTAGAATTTGTGCATGAAGAGTTTATTATCCATATCGAAGCGAAAGAGCTGCAAATCCAAGTGCTAAAGGACGAGCTCGTTGCTTTAAAATTGAATCAATTAAAAAAAATGACAATCGAAAAATGGCAGGAGAGTTAACTTGCAAAGGCATGGATGGAATAATCGTAAACTGGAGTTAGAAGTAGCGCAAAATGATCGTCTACCTGGATTTCTTAGGGCTTTAGCAAAGGCGAACATACCTCTTAAAAAAGTTAAAACGACTAAACAATATGTAACATTTCAAACAACACGTAAACATTTACCGATGATTCGTAAACTAAGACG
Organism: Viridibacillus sp. NPDC096237; assembly: GCF_050278625.1. Taxonomy (NCBI): domain Bacteria; kingdom Bacillati; phylum Bacillota; class Bacilli; order Caryophanales; family Caryophanaceae; genus Viridibacillus; species Viridibacillus sp. NPDC096237. Next base: position 56,617 of record NZ_JBNNTI010000013.1, read on the forward strand.
TAAGTATCATATGAAAATTGCAATAGACTGGCTAGATGAAGAAATTATTTTACGTAATGAGTGGATTGTGCATATAGGTTTATTATTACTATTTCTCGTACCATTATGCGCTTCCCAATTTATTTGGTCTGTCGATATCGATGCATCCACTCCAGAGCAGGAGGAAGAGCTGCAAAAGAGTTTATATATATTGCAAATTTCACCGCCATTCTTAAAGCGTAAATTACAAGACGAAACAGTAATTAGACAGCAAATTTTGCAAGACCAGCGAGATTTATCTTGGGTGCATATTAATCAGCAAGGAAGTCATCTCACCTTTTCACCAATCCCTTCGCCCAAGCTAGATACTGAAATTGAAAAAAAAGAACAACCTAGCCACTTAATAGCAAAAAAGAGTGGTGTTATAACGCATTTTAATTTAACGAAAGGTGAACGCGTTGTAGAGGAAAATAAAGCTGTTTATACGGGTGATTTGCTCGTCACTGGTATATTGAAACAAGGTGAGAAAGAAATCGTCTACGGGGCTGAAGGAGAGGTATTTGCGGACTACTGGATTGAGGCGTCGTTCTCACTACCAAAAAAGATTGAGTATGAGGTAACAGGTGAACGACATTACGAGTTAAAGTGGAAAAAGGACAAGAAAAAAAAGGATGGTGACTGGAAAACAGTAAAACTACCTAAATGGTTAGCCAAGTATGTTGACTTATCCGTCACTCAACAAAGTATAACAAAAGAACTTGTATTAGATGAAAAATCAGTTGAAAAAGTACTGCTACCACTGCTTCATCAAAAATATATCAATGAATTGCCATCTAAATCGGTTATGAAAAAGGAAAAACTTTTGCAGGTTGCTATTGATAATGATACAGTAAAAGGGAAAGTATTGTTTTTGGTAAATGAGAACATTGCAGTTAAACAAGCGATTTATCAAGGAGATTGAGCATGCTAGAACAACAACCTACCCAATTAAACGTGCAAGATCCTAACGAAGCAGTAATGCTTTTAGGTATATCAGATGTAAATATGAAATTGATTGAAACGGCTTTTAATGTGCAAATCATTACGCGTGGCGAAACAATTCATATTGTCGGTAATGAAAGCCAAAAAGACGATGCAACAAAGTTACTAGAACAATTATTAAAGGTTATTCGTAAAGGGATTAATATCAATCAGCGAGATGTCGCCACAGCAGTTGAAATGTCTAAAAATGGTACAATTGAATATTTTGCGGAGCTCTATGATGAAGTCATTGCCCGTAACACAAAAGGGAAAATGATTCGTGCCAAAACGATTGGTCAGCGTGAATATATTCAAGCAATTAGACACCGAGATTTAACTTTTTGTATCGGACCTGCTGGAACAGGAAAAACATATTTAGCAGTAGTAATGGCAACGCAAGCATTAAAAAACGGTAATGTGAAACGAATTATTTTAACGCGTCCTGCAGTAGAAGCTGGAGAAAGTTTAGGTTTCTTACCAGGAGATTTAAAGGAAAAAGTCGATCCGTATTTACGTCCTTTATACGATGCACTTCACGATATATTGGGCGCAGAACAAACGACGAGATTAATTGACCGAGGCACGATTGAAATTGCTCCACTAGCTTATATGCGTGGACGTACGCTAGATGATGCATTTGTCATTTTAGACGAAGCGCAAAATACAACAAAAGCACAGATGAAGATGTTCTTAACACGACTTGGTTTCGGGTCGAAAATGGTTATTACAGGTGATAAAACCCAAATTGACTTACCAAAAGGTGCAATATCAGGGTTAACAAATGCTGAAAATACTTTACAAAATGTGAAGGATATCCATTTTCAAATTCTTGAGCAAGCGGATGTCGTTCGTCATCCACTTGTAGCTAAAATTATTCAAGCTTATGAAGAAGAACAATAATGTAATAAACTGCGCAACACTCAATTTATGGGTGTTGCGTTTTATTTTCATAAGAAATTTTTCTTGTCGATTTAGTGTAGGTATTATTAAATATTTATAATTTTATTATTATTTATAGCAAAATAGATTATATTTTTTGTGAAAAAAATATCATTTGTTGATATGATAGTCTATAGATAGGAGGTGGCTGTATGGATACTTTTATAAAAAAGTTAATGCAGTACTTTCGTTTTCCGGTATTACTTGCCATTATTTTAACAATCACGGGCATTTTGCAATTTTCACTGATGCTTGGGAATGTGAAGGGCGAACATTTCGACTTAAAACTTTTTCAATTATCGCCGGATACGATACGTTCGATGAAGACAGTAGAAGACACTGTAAAAACGGAGGAAGATAGAGAACAGGCAGCTAGCGAGGTAAAACCTGTCTATCATTATTCTGAAGAAATTGCGAAAAATCGTGCATCGATGATTAAGTCGATTTTTGACTATGTTTTAGAAGTGAAAACGTCGATTGAAGATGGAAAAACTAAAAAAGAAAAAGAAGCTGTTATGCAAAGCCGTGTAGCAGAACTACGAGAAAAATTAATTGCATTAAAAACAGATGGTCAAGGTCTACGGTTCACCAATCAAGAATTGATAGCTTTGCTCCAACAAGATAATGATTCTTTGCGAGTAACACGTGATGAATTAACAGAACTTGTAAAAAAGCATTTGTCAGAACCTGTTCGAACTGAGCAAATAGTAGAGACAAAAGAAAAAATTGATAAAGAAATTCGAGAAAAACCTGAATTTCCAAAAGAAATTCGTGCAACACTTGTGTCAATTGGGCGATTTTCTATAACGGAAACAGAAAAGGAAAATTCAGATTTAACAAAGGAACAAGTTGAACAAGCAAAGGCTAATGTTGATCCAACACGTATATTACAAGGGCAAATTATTGTACAAGAAGGACAAGTGATTGATCGTGATGTTTTCCGAGAATTAGAGTTAACGGGAATGTTAGCTGATCATACATCAACTAAACCGATAATGGGCCTATTCTTACTAATCATATTACAAATGGCATTCTTCTTTGCACTGTTCAGTAATTGGAAGGCGGATAAAAAGACCAAAGTCCGTGATCTAATCATTACAGTAACAATTTATTTGCTATCAATTGTCGTGATGGAGTTGTTGAGTCTAATTAAGGATGAATTTGAAGTTATGATAGGGTTCCTTTACCCGGTCGCGATGGCACCAATGCTTATTAGATTACTAGTTAATGAGCGCATCGCAATTATTATAACGATTATGACGGCAGTTGCAGCAGGCGTCATTTTCCAGGAAGGTTATGCTACAGTAATTCAAATGGAAGTATCTTTATATATTATTTTCGGTGGATTAAGTAGCTTGTTTTTCAATAAAGGAATTGAAAAACGTTCGCGAATTTTGCAGACTAGTACGGGTATTGCTATAGCAAATGCGACTTTCATCGGCTTTTATTTATTATTGACACAATCTACATATGGTATGACGGAACTTGCATATTATTTAGTTGCTTCCATCGTTTCTGCCTTATTATCAGGAGCACTTACTTTAGGATTATTACCATTTATCGAATCGGCATTCGGTATTCTTTCATCTTTTAGATTAATAGAGTTAGCAAGTCCAAATCATCCATTACTAAAAAAGATTTTAGTAGAAACACCTGGTACTTATCATCACAGTGTAATGGTAGCGAATCTTGCCGATGCTGCCTGTGAAGCCATTGGAGCAGATGGCTTGCTTGCAAGAGTAGGGTGCTATTATCATGATATTGGAAAGACAAAAAGGCCAGGATTTTTCGTTGAAAACCAAATAGGAGCGATAAATCCTCATGATAGCTTGCCATCAGAAACGAGTCGAGATATTATTATCGCGCATGCTGAAGATGGAGCTAAAATGTTAGAAGCTTATAAAATGCCAAAAGAAATTATCGACATTGCAAGACAACATCATGGGACGAGTCTTTTGAAGTTCTTTTATTACAAAGAGAAGGAAAAAAATCCTGCTGTAATTGAATCTAATTATCGTTACCCTGGACCGAAGCCACAAACGAAAGAAATTGCTATAATAAGTGTAGCGGACAGTGTAGAGGCTGCTGTTCGTTCGATGAAAGAACCAAATGCTGAAAAAATTCAGAAGCTGGTTCATGCCATTGCACAAGATAAATTACTGGATGGACAATTTGATGAATGTGATCTTTCTGTCCGGGAATTAAAAAAGATTGAAGCAGTTTTTTGTGAAACGCTAAATGGTATCTTCCATTCACGTATCGAATATCCGAAGCCAAAATAAGCCTAGGAGGCAACTATATGAGTTTAAATATTGATTTTTTAGATGAAACATCAAAAGTAAAGGATTCTGATATCGAGCTAGTAGAGAAATTACTACAACACGCTGCGACAGTTGAACATATTGAAGATGAAACGGAATTATCCGTGACATTTGTTACGAATGAAGCAATCCATGTAATTAACCGTCAATATCGCCAAAAAGATGCACCAACAGATGTTATCTCCTTTGCCCTTGAAGAAATGGGAGAAGGAGAAGTGGAAATTATTGCTGAAGGCATGCCACGTATTTTAGGTGATATTATTATTTCAATCGATCGTACACAAGAACAAGCGGATGAATACGGACATTCATTTGAACGAGAATTAGGCTTTTTAGCTGTACATGGCTTTTTACATTTACTTGGCTATGACCATATGGAGCCTGAAGATGAAAAAGTAATGTTTGGCAAACAAGATGAAATTCTTGAATCTTACGGCTTAAGCCGTGATGCTTATGAACGTCAGTAAATTTCTAAAATCATTTCAGTATGCATTTCAGGGGATATTGCATGCATTTAAAGAACAGAATTTTCGCTTCCACGTGTTAGCAGCCATCGTTGTTATTAGCGTAGGTTTGCTAACAGGATTATCTCAAATGGAGTGGTTTGTGATAATTATTGTTATTGCTATTATGCTGACCCTTGAAATGATTAACACGGCTATTGAGCGAGTAGTAGATCTTACTACAACAGAAATACACCCTCTTGCCAAACAGTCGAAAGATCTTGCTGCAGGTGCTGTACTTGTATTTGCTTGTGCAAGTGCTATAATCGGGATACTCATCTTTTTGCCTAAGTGGATGAATTATTTTACATGAGGTGATTCTTATGGATAAGCATCAATTAATAGAAGAGTCAAAACTAGGACGCGAAAATGCCCATGTCCCTTATTCAAAATTTAAAGTCGGTGCATCTCTACTAACAAAAGAAGGTAAAGTTTACCGTGGATGCAATATTGAAAATGCAAGTTACAGTATGACAAATTGTGCAGAACGTACTGCTATTTTCAAGGCTATTTCAGAAGGCGAAAATGAATTTACTGCGCTAGCTGTTGTTGCAGATACAGAAGGACCATGCTCACCATGTGGAGCTTGTCGCCAAGTTATTGCTGAATTTTGCGAACCAGATATGCCAGTTTACTTAACAAATTTAAAAGGCGATGTTCAAGAAACCACAGTTCGTGAACTTTTACCAGGTGCCTTTACACCGGAGGATTTAAGGAATGCAGGAAAATAATCAATTCAAATCAGGCTTTATTTCAATTATTGGTAGACCAAACGTAGGGAAATCAACGTTTCTGAATCGTGTTATAGGTCAGAAAATCGCCATTATGAGTGATAAACCACAAACAACACGAAACAAAGTACAAGGTGTTTTAACACAAGATGATAGCCAAATGGTATTCATCGATACACCAGGAATTCATAAACCAAAACATAAATTGGGAGAATTCATGTTAAAAGTGTCTAAAAACACTTTGCGAGAAGTTGATGTCATTATGTTCATGGTCAACGCAACCCAAAAGTTAGGCAAAGGGGATCAGTTCATTTTAGAAATGCTTGAAGGTAACGAAACACCTGTCTTTTTAGTAATCAATAAAATCGACCAAGTGCACCCTGATAACTTATTACACACAATTGAAGATTATAAAGCTGAATATGATTTTGCTGAGATTATTCCAATTTCTGCGCTAGATGGTAATAATGTTGATCGTTTGCTTGAAACAATCACAAAATATTTACCAGAAGGACCGCAATATTACCCAGCTGATCAAGTAACAGACCATCCAGAGCGCTTTATCATTTCAGAATTAGTACGTGAAAAAGTATTGCACTTAACACGTGAAGAGATTCCACATTCAATCGCAGTGCAAGTGGATAAAATTGCGAAAGATGAAGAAAAAGATATGATACGTGTAATGGCTACAATTATTGTAGAACGCGATTCACAAAAAGGGATTGTCATTGGTAAACGAGGTGCCCTTTTGAAAGAAGTCGGAATCCGTGCACGTAAAGACATAGAAATGCTTTTAGGCAGTAAAGTGTACTTAGAACTTTGGGTCAAAGTACAAAAAGACTGGCGTAACAAATCTTCTCAATTACGTGATTTTGGTTTCCGAGAAGACGAATATTAAGTTAGGGATGTGAAGGCAATTGCTGAATAAATGGGAAGGCATTGTCTTAAAAACACAACCATATGGCGAGACCAATAAAATAGTCACGTTTATGACGCGAGAAGCTGGAAAGGTGACGGCTATGGCTCGCGGTGCGAAAAAACCATCAAGCCGTTTAGCTTCTGTTACACAACCTTTTACATATGGTTCCTTTTTAATACAGCAAGGACGTGGAATGGGGACAGTGCAACAAGGTGAACCTATTGAATCAATGCGTCATATTCGTGAAAATATTGTAGCGACCGCCTATGCTAGTTATACAGTTGAACTTGTCGACCGTTTGATTGAATCAGAAAAAGCTGAACCCTATGCTTTTGAAGTATTAGTGCAAGCATTACGTGCCATTGAAGAAGGTTATGATTCAGAAGCGATTTCTTTGTTTGTAGAATGGAAAATGCTCCCCTTTACTGGTGTTCAACCAATATTGCATGAATGCGCAAGTTGTAGTGCAGTTGATGGAGAATTTGCATTTTCATTTACACAAGGGGGCTTCCTTTGTCATCGTTGCTTCCACCAGGATCCGTATATAATACGCCTTTCACCAACTCAGTTAAAGCTTATTAGAATGTTTTACAGTGTACCTATTGAAAAGATAGGGAAACTGACGTTGAAAAAAGAAACAAAGAAATTTATTAAAAAAATTATCACAACAATTTATGAGGAACAAACAGGTCTGCGCTTAAAATCAAAAGCATTCATTGAGCAGCTTGAAAGAACCCCTCAACTATTCGGAGCGGATTTCGAATCTAAAAAAGAAGCATCCGAAGAAACAGAAAACCCACAAGCTGAAGATTAATCAGCTTGTGGGTTTTTGTTTGTTTTAGACGATAAAATGAGTTTCTAAGGACTTAAATGTTCTGTTAAATAACAATCAACTAGGTTAGTGCAACAATCATACAAGGTAGCGCAACAATCGACGGGCTTAGTGCAACAATCATATCCAGCTTCAGGCGCTAGACTCTCGAGGTCACTTTCACTTTCTCGGACAAAAGCTGAAAAGACGCTTTTGATTCGAAAGTTCCAGTGCTAGTCGAGTCTGACCGAGCGCCTTCAGCATTTAAGAAAGATATCCAGCTTCAGGCGCTAGACTCTCGAGGTCACTTTCACTTTCTCGGACAAAAGCTGAAAGACGCTTTTGATTCGAAAGTTCCAGTGCTAGTCGAGTCTGAACGAGCGCCTTCAGCATTTAAGATTAAAATTCAAGATGTTTTGCGATATAACCTTTAACATCTGTAATCGGCATACGAACTTGTTCCATAGAATCGCGGTGACGTACGGTTACTTGACCATCTTCTACTGAGTCGAAGTCGTAAGTGATACAGAATGGTGTACCAATTTCATCTTGGCGACGGTAGCGTTTACCGATTGATTGAGATTCGTCATAATCCACTGGGAATTCTTTACGAAGATCAGCCCAAACGTCATTAGCTTGCTCTGCTAATTTTTTTGAAAGTGGTAAGACTGCTGCTTTGAATGGTGCCAAGGCAGGGTGGAAGCGAAGGACTGTACGTTTGTCGTCGTTCTCTAATTCTTCCTCATCATATGCATCACATAAGAATGCAAGTGTTACACGGTCTGCTCCTAATGATGGTTCGATACAATATGGTACATAGCGTTCGTTCGTAACTGGATCGATATAAGTGAAATCTTCACCTGAATGTTCCATATGACGTTTTAAATCAAAGTCTGTACGAGATGCTACACCCCAAAGTTCGCCCCAGCCAAATGGGAATTGGAATTCGATGTCCGTCGTTGCATTTGAGTAGTGAGAAAGTTCATCGTCTGCGTGATCACGTAGGCGCATGCTGCTTTCAGACATACTTAAGTTTAATAACCAGTTTTTACAGAAGTCTTTCCAGTAAGCATGCCACTCTAATTCAGAACCTGGTTTACAGAAGAATTCAAGTTCCATTTGTTCAAATTCACGGGTACGGAAAGTAAAGTTCCCTGGTGTAATTTCGTTACGGAAAGATTTTCCTACTTGTGCAATACCGAATGGTGTACGTTTACGCATTGAACGTTGAACGTTTTTGAAATTCACGAAAATACCTTGTGCTGTTTCAGGACGTAGGAAAATCTCGTTTGTTGAAGATTCAGTTACGCCTTGGAATGTTTTGAACATTAAATTGAATTGACGGATATCAGTAAAATCTTGTTCGCCACAATCTGGACATTTCACGTCATATTCACTCATTACTTCAGCCATTTTATCCAAAGGTAAACCATCTACGATAATTTCTTGACCTTGTGCTAATGCAGCATCTTCGATTAATTTATCTGCACGATGGCGAGATTTACATTTTTTACAGTCAACCATTGGGTCATTGAAGTTACCAACATGACCAGATGCTACCCAAGTTTTTGGATTCATTAGGATAGCGGCGTCAAGACCAACATTATATTGTGATTCTTGTACGAATTTTAGCCACCATGCTTTTTTTACGTTGTTTTTTAGTTCTACACCAAGTGGGCCGTAATCCCAAGTGTTTGCTAATCCGCCGTAGATTTCAGATCCAGGGAATACGAATCCACGATGTTTTGCTAAGCTAACGATATTTTCCATTGATTTTGCCATGAAAATCCCTCCATAAAGTAATTTAAAATAAGAAAGCACCCGTCTCCGGGCACAATGCCCGGGGACGAGTGCGTAATGACCCGCGGTTCCACCCCGATTGACTAAGACCAAACTTAGTCCTCTTTAAAAAAATTAGCTCCCGGTTGCCGTTTCTCATTTCGTGTAGGCTTTCACGATCCCTACTCGCTATGTTTTAAAATGATACTTATTTTCCGTTCATCGCTTATATGATTTGAACACATTGTAACATGCGTTTCTTTTCTTAGCAATATACATTGAAATAGTATATAATTATCAAGTATTGAGTATAACACTTTTTGAGGCGGTGAGTCCAATAGAACTCAACAAACGTCAGGATGAGATCTTAGAAATTGTTAAAGGAAACGGCCCTATAACGGGAGAACAAATTGCTGAGCGGCTTTCACTGACTAGAGCGACACTAAGACCAGATCTAGCCATACTAACAATGGCAGGTTATTTAGATGCTAGACCACGTGTGGGTTATTTTTATTCTGGTAAAAAGACAGGTCAAGCTGTTATAGATAGCATGATGAATATGAAAGTGAAAGATTTCCAGTCAATTCCAATTGTAGTATCTGAGAATATTTCAGTATATGATGCCATCTGTCAGATGTTTCTAGAAGACGTTGGAACTCTTTTTGTTGTAGACAAAAACGCATTCTTGACAGGTGTCTTATCAAGGAAAGACTTACTTCGCACAAGTATTGGAAATCAGGACTTAAATAACATTCCAGTACATATTATAATGACAAGAATGCCTAATATTGCATTTTGTATGAAGTCAGATGGGTTGATTCAAGCTGCCAATAAGCTTATTGAAAGACAAATTGATGCGTTACCTGTCGTCCTTGAACATCCCGATGGCTACGAAGTCATAGGTCGGCTAACAAAAACAAATATTACGCGAGCATTTTTATCGCTTGCTGATAATCATGATTTGTGAGGTGATGCATCCAATGAATAAATTAGCCGTATTTATCGTTTCTGATTCAGTTGGAGAGACAGGAGAACTTGTCACAAAAGCTGCAATCAGCCAATTCAGACCTGGTATGCAGGATACTTTTTTGAAGCGTTTCCCTCATGTAGAGAGTTTGGAACAGTTAAAAGAAATTGTTCATTTAGCTACTGAACAAGGTGCCATAATCGTCTATACACTTGTAAAAGATGAAATGCGTTCTTATGTACAACATTTAAGTGATAACATGTTTGTTCCGGCGATTGATTTGATGGGACCACTAATGGGGAAATTGGAAGAAACTTTAAAAATTGAGCCTGTAGAAGAGCCAGGATTAGTACGAAAATTAGATGATGATTATTTTAAAAAGATTGAAGCAATTGAATTTGCAGTTAAATACGATGATGGTAGGGACCCTAGAGGCTTATTACTAGCAGATATAGTGCTTGTAGGAGTTTCACGTACATCAAAAACTCCATTATCTCAGTATTTAGCTCATAAGCGTTTTAAAGTTGCAAACGTACCACTCGTTCCCGAAGTTGAGCCACCTGAGGAATTATTCTTAGTGGATTCTCAAAAATGTTTTGGGCTTGTAATTTCGCCTGAAAAGTTGAATAATATAAGAAAAGAGCGTTTGATTGCACTTGGATTGAACGACGGTGCGAATTACGCAAAACTTGATCGAATCAATGAAGAAATTGTACATTTCCGAAAAGTAGTCAATCGCATCGGGTGTCATGTCATTGATGTGACAAACCGCGCTGTAGAAGAGACTGCAAATGATATACTTCACCGCATTCAATTATCGAAAAAGTGATATAAGTATGCAAGCCGCCCCGTATCTGGGGAGGTTTTTTTGTTTGTATATATAAAAAAGTGATAGATTTTTCAATTGAAATGTTTTATAATAAAGAATTGTGGTAAAAATGTATTTAAGTATTTTTACCTTTCCATAATAAAATATAAAATTTTTTGTCGAAATATGCAGGACTTTTTAATGATTATCTCGAATTCAGTTATTAGCAAGTAAAGATGGTGATGGAATGGCTCAAAGAATACCTGAAGAAATTATTGAACAAATTCGTTCACAGGCAGATATAGTTGATGTCATCAATGATTATGTGCAGTTGACGAAGCGAGGCAGAAACTGGTTTGGTTTATGTCCGTTTCATGGTGAATCAACACCTTCTTTTTCTGTTTCAACAGATAAACAAATATTCCATTGCTTTGGTTGCGGAGCTGGAGGGAACGCCATTACATTCTTGATGGATATCGATCATATTCCATTCCAAGAGGCGGTTGCTAAGCTAGGTGATCGTGTGGGCGTTCATGTAGAGGTATCAACTACTGAGGAACAAACGCACCCTATTTCTAAAGAAGAAGGGCGGATGAAAGAAGCTCATGCTTTTGCTGCTGAATATTATCAGCACCTCCTCCTCAATACTGAGGAAGGAGAAAAAGCTCTTATATATTTGCAACAAAGAGGATTTACAAAGGAACTTATAGAATCTTATGGCATTGGCTGGTCCTTACCACATTGGGATTCGCTTACCCAACTGTTAAAACGAAAAGGTTTCGAATTAGCAGAAATGGAACAATGTGGACTCATTATTCAAAAGGAAGAGGGTTCAGGATGGTTTGACCGCTTTCGGGAAAGAATAATGTTTCCTATAAAAGATGAGAGCGGGAGAATAATCGCTTTCTCAGGACGGATAATAGACAATACGGGAGAAGACGCCAAGTATTTGAATAGTCCAGAATCACCCATTTTCCATAAAGGGCAAATCCTATATAATTTAGATCAGGCTCGACCGATTATTCGTAAAGAACGAAAGATTGTATTATTTGAAGGCTTTATGGATGTTCTATCAGGAAAAAAGGCAAATGTTCATAATTCTGTTGCTACAATGGGAACAGCACTTACGATGCAACATTTGAACAAGATAAAACGTCTAGCTGAACGTATCATTGTTTGTTATGACGGTGATAAAGCTGGCTGGGAGGCTGCTAAGCGAGCTGCGGAAATGTTACACGCAGAAAAGATGAAAGTAGATGTGGCAGTACTCCCAACAGGACTTGATCCGGATGACTATATAAAGCAGTTTGGAGAAGACTCTTTTAAATCTAAGATTATTGAAGAACCGCTAAGTTATATAGCATTTATGCTAATGGTTGCTAGAAGGAATAAAAACTTCCAATTTAATAACGATATATTGCAATATGTGGATGAAGCCTTGAACTATTTAGTTGGAGGAATATCACCAATTGAGAAAGAATTATATATAAAGCAAATATCAACAGAAACGAATATTTCAGAAGACACGCTAAACATGCAACTTCGCCAAAAGGAAGGACAGCTTGCTCAAAACTCAAAAAGAAAAGAGCAGCAGCAACAACAGTCCCCTGCGCCGCAAATGCAGCTCCCTAAAAAGAAAATCACAGCGATAGATCGTGCTGAAAGATTACTCCTAGCACACATGTTACATAACATTGACGTTGTTGATCGTGTACGTTTAGCGGAGCAAGAACCATTTGTAAGAGATGATTATTTAGCGGTTTATGTACATCTCATTGGTTTCTATGAAAACCATCAGAAATCAGATTATCAGCGATTCGCTGAGATTCTAGAAGATAGTGAATTACGAAAAATTGCAATGGAAGCAGCTTTAGCAGATCGTGATCCAGAGCATCTCGAAGAAGAGATCGCGGATTGCTTGAAACAAGTTCAAAAGTATAAAATTGAGCAGCAGATTCAAGATAAGAATCACGCATTAAAAGAAGCGGAGAAAATGCATGATTTCGGAAATGCATTAAAGCTTTCACAAGAAGTAATTGATTTAAGAAAATCGTTATCGGCAATGTGATGCGGATTCGGTTGTTGAAGGAGGAAATACCTATGGCAGACAAGTCTAAAAATATTAAACCAGTGGTTGAACATGAACATACACTAGAAGAAGCAAAAAAACTTTTAGTAGATTCGGGTAAAAAGAATGGTGAATTAACTTACCTAGAAATTGCAGATAAACTACAATCCTACGAAATGGAAGCAGATCAGGTAGAAGAATTTATCGAGCAATTAGAATCTAAAGGTATTGAACTTGGTGGTAAAGACGGTGATGAGGAAAATCTTGATCGTCTATTAAAAGGTAGTGCAGCTGAAGAGACGTTTGACTTAAATGATTTAAGCGTACCTCCAGGTGTTAAAATCAATGACCCTGTAAGAATGTACCTAAAAGAAATTGGTCGCGTAGATTTATTAAGTGCTAAAGAAGAAATTGCACTTGCTGAACGCATTGAACAAGGTGATGACGAAGCACGTAAAAGATTAGCAGAAGCCAACTTACGACTTGTAGTAAGTATCGCTAAACGTTATGTTGGTCGTGGTATGCTATTCCTTGATTTAATACAAGAAGGTAATATGGGGCTTATCAAAGCAGTTGAAAAATTTGACTATCGCAAAGGATTCAAATTTAGTACGTATGCAACTTGGTGGATTCGTCAAGCTATTACACGTGCAATTGCTGACCAAGCAAGAACAATTCGTATTCCAGTGCACATGGTTGAAACGATTAATAAACTAATTCGTGTACAACGACAACTTTTACAAGACTTAGGTCGTGAACCATCTCCTGAAGAAATAGGAGAAGAAATGGACTTAACTCCTGAAAAGGTTCGTGAAATCTTGAAAATCGCACAAGAGCCAGTTTCACTAGAAACGCCAATTGGTGAAGAAGATGATTCACACTTAGGAGACTTTATAGAAGACTCAGAAGCGCAATCACCATCTGATCATGCAGCTTATGAATTACTAAAAGAACAATTAGAAGATGTACTTGATACATTAACTGATCGTGAAGAAAATGTATTACGTTTACGTTTTGGCTTAGATGACGGGCGTACTCGTACACTTGAAGAAGTAGGGAAAGTATTTGGAGTTACACGTGAACGTATTCGTCAAATCGAAGCGAAGGCACTAAGAAAATTGCGCCATCCTTCTAGAAGCAAACGTTTAAAAGACTTCTTAGAATAGTCCTTAAGGCACTCCTTTACAGGGGTGTCTTTTTTATATAAATAAGGTAAAATTATGGATGAAATTGGTTTTTTAGTTGGAGGAATACTAGATGAAGAATCAACGAAAAGAAACAATCCTTAATGAAATCTTATTTTGGAAAGAAAATAACTTATTACCGGAACATTATTGCGATTTTTTATCCGCCTTATATGCGGAAGGGGAAGAGTTATCTTCTACTGAACTTAAAATTAGCTCTAAAAATGCTATTCTTTCAAAAGAGCGTTCTAACAAACTATTGGTAATAGGCTTATTAGGAGTAAGTACAATTTCCTTACTTGTTCTTTTATTTTTATTGAGCGCGAAATTTGTTATTTTACCTATTATTATCGCATCTATTGCAATCTTTAGTTTACTAGTTTATGTTTTTAAATTTGCATCACAAAAAGGTGTTTTATCCACATTCGCATTTGCTGCGGCAGCGCTATTATTACTCGGAACCTCAGTCAGAATTGTAGAAGTCTACTTACCAGATAGCCCACAAGCGATGCATATGGCGCTTATATCAAATTGTGTTTTATGGCTAATTTCAGGTAAATGGATGAAACTAATCTACTTTTTGATATCTGGAGCAGGTGGATTATTAATTATTTTTACATACATATTATTCTTCTAATATTTTCATATTTTCTCGTTAAATGCGTTTTATTCTATGAATATACAATTTTCTTCTGTATAATCTAATGTGTAAGCGTATTCACAAAGGGGAGTGTTTGTATGAATTTTGATCTTACATCAGAACAGCAAATGATTCACAAAACAATGAAGGAGTTTGCTGATGAAGTGGTAGCACCAGGAGCAATTGAACGCGATCGCACGAAAGTTTTTCCAAAGGAGATTTTCAAACAGCTTGCTGACATGGGGATGATGGGCTTGCCGTTTGAAGAAGAGTACGGCGGAGCAGGAGCAGACACAACGAGCTTTGCCATTGTGACTGAAGAATTGAGCCGAGCATGTGCCTCTACAGGAATTACATATTCCGCTCATATTTCACTAGGTGGAGCTCCACTGCACTTATTTGGTACAAAAGAGCAAAAGAAAAAATATTTAGCACCTATTTGCACAGGAGAATCATTCGGGGCATTCGGATTAACAGAACCAAATGCTGGATCTGATGCCGGAGGTACTGAAACACAAGCAAAAGAAGATGGGCAAGATTTAGTTATAAACGGTAGCAAAGTGTATATTACTAACGCTAGCTATGCCAAACATTTAGCCTTAACTGCTATTACAGATATACAAGATGGAAAAAAAGAAATTAGCGCCATTATTGTTCCGACGGATGCGGAGGGTTTTACCGTTTTAGATCGATACGAAAAAATGGGCTTAAATGCATCCAACACAACAGAACTAATTCTTGAAAATGTACGTGTACCGCAAGAAAACTTACTTGGTAAAAAGGGGCATGGCTTCCGTCAATTCCTTGTCACACTAGATGGTGGACGAATTGGTATTGCAGCTATGGCAGTGGGAATCGCTCAGGCTGCTTTCGAGCGAGCGCTCAGTTACTCAAAAGAACGCAAGCAATTTGGTCAAACGTTATCTTCTTTCCAAGTGACACAATTTAAACTTGCAGATATGGCGATGAAAATAGAATTGGCGAGAAATATGGTATACAAGGCATCTTGGTTAAAAGACGAAGGTAAACCTTTTACAAAAGAGGCGGCTATGGCAAAGTTATATGCGTCGGAAGTAGCTATGGAAATTACTGATCAAGCGATTCAGATTCACGGTGGCTACGGCTACATGAAAGAATATGAAGTTGAGCGCTATTTGAGGGATGCAAAACTGCTAGAAATTGGGGAAGGAACCTCTGAAGTACAAAGGATGGTAATAGCTCGTCAAATTGGATGTTAATGTGACGAATATGGCAATTTTGTCACATTCGGCCGAAAAACTACCCTTTAGGTCTTTTCGTTTTCAATAGAATGAAGTACAATATTAATTGTTGACTGATTCTATTTATTTAGAAATAAGACTGAACTTATGAGGAGGGTTATTTGATGAAAAAGAATCCGATTATTCCGTATATCCTAATTATGGCTTTTGGTATCGGTTTGATTTTCTTCATGTCTCTTGATGGAGCAGACAAAAAAGAAGAAATCGCAAAAGGCGATGAACCTAAAACTGAAGAATCTGGTAAAGGTAAAGAAGCAGCAGGTGAATTTGATCCTGAAGCATTCGCTGCAAGCAAATGTATTTCTTGCCACGGTGAAAACCTAGAAGGCGGTTTTGGACCAAACTTACATGGTACTGGTTTATCAGCAGATAAGGCTAAAGATATTCTTCAAAACGGTAAAGGTGGCATGCCTGGTGGTTTAGTACCAGCAGATAACCTTGATGCTATGGCTAAATATATTGCTGATTTGAAATAATTAAATCACTATATTTACAAGAGCCCTTATTCTCCTTAGAGGATAAGGGTTTTTCTATGCAAAAATGCATATTTTCGTTACAATACAACATGAAAGGAGGCTTCTGCCATGAACGCACAAAAACTATCAAAACGACTAGAAACCGTTGCAAAATTCGTTCCACAAGACGCTATAGTAGCTGATATTGGTAGTGATCATGCTTATTTACCTTGCTATCTTGTACATAACAATATCGCTAAGAGTGCTATTGCAGGCGAAGTAGTAAAGGGTCCTTATGAATCAGCATGCCATGAAGTCCAAAAAGAACAACTAACAACTAAAATTACTGTAAGACTTGCAGACGGCCTGGCAGCAA
The DNA here is from genome assembly GCF_050278625.1 of Viridibacillus sp. NPDC096237. Lineage (NCBI taxonomy): Bacteria > Bacillati > Bacillota > Bacilli > Caryophanales > Caryophanaceae > Viridibacillus > Viridibacillus sp. NPDC096237. Next base: position 73,397 of record NZ_JBNNTI010000013.1, read on the forward strand.
TCGAACCAGGGGACGGCATTACTGCCATTACAATTGCTGGAATGGGCGGACCACTAATCACGTCTATTTTAGAAAAGTATCCCTTGGCACTAGAAGGTGTCGAGCGTCTAATTCTACAGCCAAATATACACGCAAAAGTCATTCGTGAATGGGCATTACAAAATAGTTGGAAAATTATCAATGAGGTTATCCTTTTAGAGGACGAAAAACTTTATGAAATTCTTGTATTAGAACGAGGAGAAATGATTTTAAGCGAACTTGATAAGTTACTTGGTCCAGTATTAAAGCAACAACATACTGATGTCTTCCACAGTAAATGGACAAGAGAAGTTGAACAATGGGGCAATGTTCGCGAAGCATTACAAAAAGCTGAACAAACAACTGAAATTTTAGCGAAATCAGCAGAGCTAGCACATTTAATTGAAGTAGTTGGGGAGGTACTGAAACGATGAAAAAAACCAATGGTCAAGAAATCATTCAGCTGTTCGAAAATTGGTCTCCAAAAAAGTTAGCTGTAATGGACAATGATCCAATCGGTCTTCACGTGGGTAACCTAAACAAACCTGTCACAAAAGTTCTAGTCACACTTGATGTCAATGATGTGGTCGTGGATGAAGCAATTGCAGCTGGTTGTGAACTTATCATCGCTCATCACCCACCTATTTTCCGGAAGCTCTCAACACTCCGAACAGATACACCACAAGGAAAGCTATTCGAAAAATTAATTAAAAATGATATCGCAGTGTATGCTGCCCACACAAATCTAGATGTCGCTGAAGGCGGTGTAAACGATTTGCTTGCTGAAGCGCTAGGCTTACAAAATTATGAGGTACTAGTACCAACATATAGTGAAGAAATGTTTAAGCTAGCAGTGTTCGTTCCAGTTGAACAAGCAGAACAACTTCGTGAAGCACTTGCTAAAGTAGGAGCTGGACAAATCGGAAACTACGACTCATGTAGCTATACAATCCAAGGAGAAGGGCGTTTCCGTGCACTTGCTGGAGCAACACCTTTCACCGGTGAAGTAGGCGAATTACACATCGAACAAGAAGTTAAAATTGAAGTCGTTGTCCCTAAATCAATCAAAAATAAAGTGCTTCGCGCGATGCTAAACAGCCATCCATATGAAGAACCGGCTTATGATGTTATTCCGCTAGAGACAGCAGCAAAAGAAATGGGACTTGGTCGTATTGGTAAACTACCATCATCAATGACACTTAAACAATTTGCAGAACATGTGAAAGTATCCCTTCAAGTTCCTGCTGTACGCGTAGTAGGCGATCTTACATCAAGTGTTTCGAAAATTGCAGTACTTGGCGGAGACGGTAACAAATATATCCATTCAGCAAAACGTGCTGGAGCAGATGTATATGTAACCGGTGATATGTATTTCCACGTTGCACAAGATGCAGAAGCAATCGGGCTTCAAATTGTAGATCCAGGCCATCATGTCGAAAGCGTTATGAAGGTAGGCGTAGCTAATAAAATGCAAAACCTATGCCAACAACAAAAACTAGACTGTGAATTTATCCCATCTAAAATCTCAACTGAACCATTTCAATTCGTTTGATTTTAGATGAAAAAATGAATTGTGACTTCTGCCAAAAGTAGTTTTGGTAGGAGTTTTTTTGTTGAATCGGATTAAGATAGGGTTGGGTTTGCAGAGATAAAAGTTGCTTGAGAAGCGCTAAGGAGGCTGCGAGAAGCGCCAAAGCCACAGTGAGAAGCAACAAACCCCAGCAAGCAGCCAGAATCCCCACAACAAACGCCAGACCACAGCACAATAAAAAAGCCCCTGATGCAAACTTTCAACATCAGGGGACTCATCAAAATTATTTCGAAGTTGGATATGGATCGATTTTGACAACCGGTTTCGGCGTTTTAATTTTGGGTAAGATTTTATCAAGTGTGACAGAGCGCTCCATATTGTGAGTCTCTGGATCGGCAGGATCGTATTGGTCTAAGAACCTGATTACTTCTTTGACAATTGGTGTTGGTGTAGAGGCACCGGCTGTGACACCTACAGTATTAACACCTTTTAACCACTCTAATTTTAATTCAGAAAGATCTGCGATACGATAAGATTTTGTATGCGCAATTTCTTCTGAAACTTGCGTTAGGCGGTTAGAGTTATTACTTTTTGGATCTCCAACTACTATTAATAAATCAGTTGCACCAGCTTGCTTAGCAACAGCTTCTTGGCGAACTTGAGTGGCAAGACAAATTTCTTTATGCACTTCGATATTTGGAAATTTTTCTTCCAAACGTTTCATTAAATGTGCAACATCCCATTGACTCATTGTCGTTTGGTTTGTTACAAGTAATTTTTCGCGATGTAATTGTAATTGATCAATATCTTCAATAGATTGCACTAAATGTACAAAATCAGGAGCAACACCAATGGCACCTTCTGGCTCAGGGTGACCTTTTTTCCCGATATAGATAATGTCATAGCCTTCTTGTGATTTTTCAGCTATTAAATCATGGGTTACAGTTACGTCAGGGCATGTAGCATCAATTGACACTAAGCCTTTTTGACGTGCAATTTCACGAATTTCAGGCGATACACCGTGAGCTGTGAAAATGACTGTCCCTTTATCAACTTTGTCTAAAATGTCTTTGCGGTTTGTACCGTCAAGAGTAATAATTCCATCTTGTTCAAATGCGTCCGTTACATGTTTATTATGAACGATCATTCCGAGAATATAGATAGGTCTAGGTAATGTTTTGTCTAATGCAGCGTTGCGCGCGATGACCATAGCATCAACGACACCATAGCAATATCCTCGTGGCGTAATTTTAGTTACTTGCATGATCCGAACTCCCTTCATTGCTCGTTAAATACCATTATAACGGACAGCCCGACTATATACAAAGAATCGGTCACTATTTTACTTTAAAATGGTGGTTGGAATATGCGGGGAGTGGAAGGTCTAGGTGTTCTAGGGGTGGAAGTACTTTGTTCTGGTGCAGAACTACTACTCCCTAGGTCACTCCCTTGTGAGCGTGATTCTTGTCGAGGGGTAGCCCCTCCTAAACTAGCCCCTTCCCCACCTGATGAAGGAATTGATTTAAAACCTTTATATAGTCTATAAAGTGCAGGTAAGTTTTGGAACATAGGCGACATTTGTTTGAAAATAGGCGTGAACTGTTGCGCTGTAGACATAAACTTATCAGCAGTTGCCAAATATTGATCCATCTTTGCCAAACCACCAACAGCACCAGCAGCGTTTGCAACACCAGCAGCGCCAGGTCCAGCAGCAGCAGCGGCCCTACCGAACATGCCAGCAGCGCCAGGCCCAGCAGCAGCAGCGGCTCTACCTACCATGCCGGCAGCGCCAGGTCCAGCAGCGGCTCTACCAAACATACCAGCAGCTTCAGGCCCAGCAGCAGCGGCTCTACCAAACATGCCAGCAGCACTAGGCCCAGCAGCGGCTCTACCAAACATGCCAGCAGCACTAGGCCCAGCAGCGGCTCTACCAAACATACCGGCAGCACTAGGACCGGCTGCAGAAGCACCTCCAGCTTGCGATAAACCTTGCGCAAATGGATAAAATGATGAATAGCGCATTAATGATCTCCTTTCTATTCGGTATTTGCACATTTTTATCAAGAATAGCCACTATTTTAAAAAAATAATGGTCGCCTTGAATTGACGTACGTTCTATTAATAGATATCATATGCAAATGGTCTACTAAATGTACGAATCATGTTACAATGAGGTAAGTAAGTTAGGAGGGACAATTATGTCCAAATATACAGATTACAATTTTCAACCTTTTTTGCAAGATGCAATTAAGAAATTAGGTTTCACAGAACCGACGCCTATCCAAAAGGAAATAATTCCTTTGGTATTAAAAGGGAAAAGCGCTATCGGTCAAGCACATACAGGTACAGGGAAAACACATAGTTTCCTTATTCCAATCGTAGAGCGAATCCGTGCAGATAAAGAGGAAGTGCAAGCGGTTATTGCTGCACCAACTCGTGAGCTTGCAACACAAATTTTTGCAGAGTTGCAAAAACTAATCGAAGAAACATCGATCCAAGCCAAATTGTTCATCGGGGGTACAGACAAACAACGCTCAATCGATAAACTAAAAACGCAACCGCAAATTGTTGTTGGTACACCAGGACGAATTCGTGATTTAGTTGATGAGAAAGCTTTGTTAGTATATACGGCGCCAATGCTTGTGGTAGATGAAGCAGACCTTGCATTCGACATGGGCTTCATCGAGGATATCGATAAATTTGCTTCTCAAATGCCTGAAACTCTTGAAATGTTCGTTTTCTCAGCAACAGTTCCTGAAAAATTACAACCTTTCTTGAAAAAATATATGTCTTCACCTGTCCATATCAAAATGGATGATAAGCGACCAGTAGCGGAAAATTTAGATTTCTATTTAGTATCAACTCGTAGTAAATCAAAAAACAGTCGTTTACTTGAAGTAATGAAAACAATCAATCCGTATTTAGCTATTATATTCACTAACACGCGTTCACAAGCGAATTATGTTGCTGATTTCTTAGCAAATAACGGCGTCAAAGCTGGACGTATCCACGGTGACCTATCACCACGTGATCGTAAAAAAGTGATGAAACAAGTACGTGACTTGGAATTCCAATACATTGTTGCAACAGACCTTGCTGCACGTGGAATCGATATTCCAGGAGTCAGCCATGTTATTAACTACGAATTACCTTCGGATTTAGAATTCTTCATTCACCGTGTAGGTCGTACAGCTCGTGCTGGTAACAAAGGAACGGCTATCACAATTTTCGAACCATCAGAAGAAGATGCAATCGTACGCGTTGAGAAAATGGGTATTCCATTCCAACCAAAAGACATTAAAAACGGCGAACTAATTGACATGAAAGAGCGTAATGCACGTCAAAATCGTGAGAAAAAAGAAAACGAAATTGACAAAAAAGCAAAAGCTCTTGTCCGTAAACCCAAGAAGGTTAAACCTGGCTATAAACGTAATATGAAATGGGAAATGGATAAAGTTAAAAAACGTGAACGTCGTTTGAAAAACCGTCAGAAATAGTAAAGGAGGACCACAGACCATGCTTATTGGCTCACACGTATCTATGAGCGGCAAGAAAATGCTGCTAGCTTCAAGTGAAGAAGCAGCATCCTACGGGGCATCCACTTTCATGATCTATACTGGTGCTCCTCAAAACACACGCAGAAAACCAATTGAAGAGTTGAATATTGACGCAGGATTATTGCATATGCAGGAGCATGGACTTTCGAATATTATTGTCCATGCACCGTATATTATCAACATTGCCAATACAACAAAACCTGAAGTATTTGCACTTGGCGTCGACTTCTTGCAAAAAGAGATTGAACGAACAGCAGCAATAGGTGCAAAACAAATTGTTTTACATCCAGGTGCTCATGTTGGTGCAGGTACTGAAGTTGGTATTGCAAGAATCATTGAAGGACTTAATGAAGTACTATCACAAGATTATCCAGTACAAATCGCTCTTGAAACGATGGCTGGTAAAGGCTCTGAATGTGGTTGCACTTTTGAAGAACTTGCTCAGATTTTCGATGGTGTAAAAAATAACGAACGTCTTTCTGTATGCTTTGACACTTGTCACACACATGATGCAGGCTATGATATTATCAATGATTTTGATGGAGTTCTTGAAAACTTTGATAAAACGATTGGTATCGATCGTATCAAAGTGCTCCATATCAATGATAGTAAAAATGTTTGCGGTGCAGCTAAGGACCGTCACGAGAATATTGGCTTCGGTCATATTGGCTTTGACGCCCTAAACCGTATTGTCCATCATGAAGCATTTCAAGATGTACCGAAAATTTTAGAAACACCATTTGTTGGTACAGATGCAAAAAATAAAAAAGCACCATACAAATATGAAATTGAAATGTTCCACAACCAATCTTTTATCCCTGAGAAAATAGATGCATTAAAAGGGGAATAATTTTAATGGTTTTGAATGATGAAGACTTCTCTCCTAAAAAGGTGAGAAGTCTTTTTTGTGTACTGTTATCATAATGTTGCGAGAATTTTAGCGACCAAACTGTTTTAGTAAATCTGCTGTTTTCTGTTTGCCAATGGCTTTCTCAATATCCCGCATTACTTGATCGGGTATCCCCATTAGCACCCATTGAATGGAAAAGGACGATAATAGTGGGCGCAACTTTTGAATTTCTTTTTTCGATAATGGAATCTTGTAATTTTTTGCATAGAGGGCAAGCTCCTCATCCGATTTGCCTTGGAATTCCTGTATTAATGACATATAATCCATACTTTCACCCTTTCAAGTATTCGTTCTTTACAAAGTCCTATCTTTCACTTATACTAATTCTTTGTAAATCGTAATGATTCTGAATTAGAAAGAAGCGAAGAATATGGCGCAAGTGCCTTTAATCGAACTTAAAAATGTTTCATTCCAATATGACTATACTCAAGTGTTATCAAATATTTCTTTAAAAGTGGAGCAAGGCGATTTTCTCGCATTACTAGGACCAAATGGCTCAGGGAAATCAACAATGTTAAAACTGATCTTAGGGTTGATGAAACCAACTTCCGGTCAAATTGAATTATTTGGAAAGCCAGCAAACACATTTAAAAAGCGTGAGTTGATTGGTTATGTTTCACAAAAATCAAACTCGTTTAACTCAGGATTTCCAGCAACAGTAAAGGAAGTTGTTGCAAGTGGCTTAACAAAAAAGATTGGTCTTTTCAATCGCCACTTAACTGATCAAAATGATAAAGTGATGCAAGCATTACAAGACGTCGGAATGGATGGCTTTGCGAATCGAAATATCGGTGAGTTGTCAGGCGGGCAACAGCAGCGTGTCTTTATAGCGAGAGCGCTTGTCGCAGAGCCGAAGTTATTAATCTTAGATGAGCCGACAGTCGGTATTGACCACGAAAATGTGCAGTCATTTTATGATATGCTCGCAAACTTAAATGAGCACCATAAAATGACAATGATTTTAGTAACACATGATGTCGATACCGTTTCAAATCGTATAAGTCATGTTGCTTGTTTAAATCAAACAATTCATTTTCACGGCTTCAAAAACGATTATGATTCGTTAGCTGATGATCAATTGAATGCTTGGTATGGTCACACAGTACGTAAAATTCACCATACTAAAGAGGAGAAGACGCAATGATTTCATCTATACTACATTATGAATTTTTACAAAACGCATTTTTATCTGGCATTATTATAGGAATCATTGCTCCGTTACTTGGTGTTTTCATCGTCGTAAGAAGATTATCGTTAATTGCGGATGCTCTAAGCCATGTAACCCTTGCTGGGATAGCTGGTAGTCTTTATCTAAGCCAAACGTTCACAGGTCTAGCATTACTTAATCCGCTTTATTTGGGGATTGTGGCATCTGTCAGTGGCTCTGTACTTATTGAACGATTACGTCGCCTTTATAAGCATTATGAGGAGTTAGCAATTCCAATTATAATGTCTGGTGGGATTGGGATTAGTGCAATTTTCATCTCACTTGCAAAGGGCTTTAGCACTGATTTATTTAGTTATTTATTTGGTTCAGTATCAGCCGTTAGTAGACAGGATTTATTTATAGTTGTGGCAATAGCTTTGTTAGTGATAGCATTTATATATTTATTTTATAAAGAATTATTCGTTTTATCATTTGATGATGAATATGCAAAGGCGAGTGGTTTGCCTGCAAAATGGATTCACTTATTATTTATGATTGTGACAGCTCTAGTTATTGCTGCTAGTATGCGAATTGTTGGGATTTTACTAGTTTCATCATTAATGACGTTACCAGTAGCAGCAAGTATTCGTATTGCGAGAGGCTTTAAACAAGCTATATTATATGCAATTATTTTTGGGGAAATTGCTGTTATAGCAGGTCTTGTATCAGCCTTTTACTTAGACTTAGCACCTGGTGGAACAATCGTCGTAATCTCTATTTTGATTTTATTAATCGTTATTGTGGGCAAGAAGATTGCGATGAGCGTACGCGCTTAATTTACAAGGAGGAGTTTGGGTATGAATATTTCTAGAGCATGGGAAATTTTAAAAGAGAATGGCTATAAAAAAACGGATAAACGAGAGCAAATTTTAGATATGTTCGCGGCTACAGAAAAATACTTAACCGCACGTGACCTGCTACTTGTTATGAAAAAAGATTACCCAGGTATGAGTTACGACACAATCTATCGTAATCTTGCTACTTTTGTACAGCTAGGAATTCTTGAAGAAACCGAACTTTCCAGCGAGCGTCACTTCCGCATGCAATGTGAAACGGAACATCATCATCACCATTTCATTTGTATGGCATGTGGCAATATTAAAGAAATTCATCTTTGCCCAATGGACCTCCTACAAGAGCAACTACCATCATACGAAATCGATGATCACAAATTTGAAATCTATGGCAAGTGTCCAGATTGTAAAAAATATCAGCAATCACAAAGTAAAAAGTAAATAAAAACAAGGGGTTATCTAATAAGTCCTATTTCGACTCATTGTCGCTCCATTTTAAAAACCAAGAATGTTGATTTAACAGCATCTTGGTTTTTTATTTACTTCATTTTGGATGATTTAGCCCTTTTGGGATAGCCCCTTGTTTTATTATGAGGAGGTTGAGGTTTTATCTTTCACAAGCAATGCCATCTTTATCACGGTCTTTCGACTTATTAGCTGCGTAAAGTTTGGCAGATACTGTAGGTTTATATTTAGTTTTACCGCCTTTGTTTTTTACTTTGTTATCTTTAGCAATGCCACCCTTGTAAACTTTGTTAAGCTCTGTACAGTTTTTAAATGATTTAGCAGCGGCATCTGTTTCTAAAGGGGGAACAGATAATCCAAGTAGTAATGTTGATGCGAATGTTGCAAGAATAATTTTTTTCATTGTAATACCTCCATAGTGTATATGTTGTAAATATAACAGTACTTACCTTACCATATATGTCATTAGAAAAAACCTTAAAATTGATGAGACTTGATAATAGTGAGTCGGATAAAATATATTATAGTGGAAGATATGACAGAGTATACGGGTAATTGATGATGAAAAAGAGTAGGGTAATAAGATCGGTTACTGCTGTTTTTGCTATAGCTATTTTCAGCATATCTATATATACACTCATTGCTAAAATAACAGATACATCAGCAATTCAAATTGACAAAGTGGAAGTATTGAATGGGCAATCATTGCATGTGAAAGGTGATTTTACTGATAGTGCTAAAAAGTATGCAGGTAATATTTTGATATAATTGATGACAAGTTTTATTTGAGAATAAAAACCGTGCTTTTTGGTGGTAGAGCTGATGGCTTTGATTTTGAAATAAAGGATTCAAATTTAGCCAAAATAGAAGCAGTCTATTTGCAAGGAGAGAATAAGAATAATCAAGTGTTATTATGGACACCAGAAGAGTAATTTGGGTTAGTTAAAAATCTTTGTAATAGGTAAGTACATACAGTTGATGTTGCAACTATAGATACTATACAAAAACTAATAAAAGAATAAGGATGATAGTTAATGAGTTGTAGTGGTTCGGATATTCCAAATGAATTAATTAACTGTTAAATTTTTTATTCACTTTTATCAATTAAATTGAAATTCTAAAAATTCCTAATTAAGTCATTGTGGTAAGATGTAGTTAAGAGTATAAACAGCTATTATTCAAAGGAGTATTTAGATGAATAAACGAAAAAAGCAAGTCATTGAAAAAACTCATGAGTTATTTATAGATAAGGGTTATCATTCTACATCGATACAAGATATTCTTAATCACTGTGGTATTTCTAAAGGATCATTTTATAATTACTTTCCTTCTAAGGCTGATCTTTTTAAATCCGTCTTTAAATTAATGTTAGATGAGCTAAAAGAGAAAAGAGATAAATTAATGATTGGAAAAGATATCTCTGATGTTAATGTATTTATAGAACAAGTGAGTTTAATGATTAGGGAAAATCGAAAAAATAAATTACATCAGCTATTAAATGATGTGATTGTTTCAAATGATCCAGATCTAATTAAATTCATTAAAAATTTTAAATTTATGTTTTTACAGTGGGTACATGGTCGGTTTTTAAATATACTTCCAAATGATAAACAACCTTATTCATTTGACTGTGCCATTATGTTCAATGGTATTATACAAAGTTTCCTTCAAACGACGAGAATTTTACATGAAAGTATTTCAGATAAGCAGATTGCTAAGTATTGTATGGATCGTATTATGAATATTTTAGATGATATAAGTAGAAAAGAGGATCGAATTTTCACACCGGAACAAGTAAATAAACTTTTCCCACAGGCTAATAACGATGATTTCTTTGATAATGAATTATCCTTTACAACTCTTGCTTTAAGAAGGGAAATTGAAAAAGTATTTGTTAATGAGAACTCAAAAAGAGATACTTATTTAAATCTTCTCTCTTTTATTCAACAAGAATTGTTGAATAAGGAAGAACCAAGAGCATTTCTTATAGAAAGTGCTTTTTCTACTTTAAATAATTGTGCTGGATTGAATTCAACAGCATCTTTTGTTAATTACCATAAAATGTTAACTAAAATGGATTATAATGTGATTATCTAAACAAATAAGGTAGTAAAAGCAATGGCTTTTACTACCTTTATTTAATGTCACCCTTTTACCAGTTTGCCATGCACCTATTACAAGTCCTGCAATGAGAAGCGCTATACTCCCATAGTGAAAATGATATTGATCATTGAATCATTCCTCTCTAAACTTAGTATACGAAACATATTAAAGAATAGTTATATTATTTAGATAATGCACATTTTCTCTATTTACAATGCAATGAAATATAGTTACTATTATAGTAGTAACGTTATTCAGCTTATACTTGAAAGTTAAGGAGTTGGTTTACATGATGGATTTAGACTTATATACACTTTTATTGTTAATTGCATTTGGCTTTTTAGCAGCATTTATTGATTCAGTCGTTGGAGGGGGAGGTTTGATTTCTATTCCTGCATTAATGTTTACTGGTTTATCACCTTCTACAGCGATTGCAACGAATAAGCTAGCAGGGGCAATGGGATCCCTTACTAGCACTATTTCATTTTTTCGTTCTGGAAAAATCGATTTTAAAATAGTCGGTAAATACTTCCCACTCGTGTTCTTTGGTTCGATGTTAGGTGCATGGTTTGTACATTTTATATCACCAGAAGTGCTGAAGCCGCTTGTGTTAATACTTTTAATTGCTGTGGCAACATATACGATCTTCAAAAAAAACTGGGGTCAAAAGTCGTCTTATGTGAAACTAGATAAAAAGAAAGCGCTGATATTTACAGCGGTAATGACAATTATCGGATTCTACGATGGCTTTTTAGGACCAGGGACCGGTTCGTTTTTTATCTTCGCATTTTTAATGATTGGGTTTGATTTTTTACAAGCTGCGGGTAGTGCGAAGTTTTTGAATTTTGCTAGTAATATTGCGGCGCTTATAATGTTCTTATTTCTCGGAGCTGTTAATTTCTCATATGGGATACCAATGGGGCTTGCAATGATTGTAGGTGCTATTGTAGGCTCGAGGTTTGCAATCAAAAAGGGAGCACGTTATGTACGATTGTTATTTATTTTTGTTACGGTTATTCTAATCCTTAAAAACGTACTTGATTATTTACATATTTTATAAAAAAATGACCTTCGCAAGATAAAATGCGAAGGCCATTTTCAGTTTATATTGAAAAAAATTGTTCTCTTTCAGTTGCAATCCATTTTTCTACTGTATCATTTTGTTTTTTGACTAAACGATTGACGAGAATATCGTGCCATATATAGTTTTCTAATAAATAAATATGGATTGGATCATCGGTATAAAAAGCTGTTTCTCTTTCCAAGATAGAGGGACCATAAATCATTTCTTTCCCATCAATAGATAAGATAAACCACTTTTGATGACCAATATTCTCTGTATAAGTAGTTGTGCGATGATGGTCTAAACCAAGTAATGGTTGTTCAATTTCAAAGACGATACCTTTTAAAGCGCAGGTCTCGGAGGTTGACTGTAAATCCACCAGTAACTCCTCATACATATCTCCCCAAAATGAAATCACCACTTTTTTCTCAGCCTTTTTCAGCAGAGTGCGACAGAAGGAGAGAATATGCTCGGCACCTTTTAAGGTTGCTACTCGATTATCGGGTATCAGTTCAGTTTTTTCAAGCTCCTTTAACGACTCGCTAATGGATTCAAAATTAGTGCGCCAATTTGACTGCATCGATTCTAAAAAGACATCAACAGGGAGCGGAGAATATTGCGCAGCTTCATTAATTTCTTCTTTCAAGACAAGCCCTTGTTTTTCAAGTCCGTTTAAAATTTCGTATATTCGTGCACGTGGTATGCCTGAATCCTTACTTACTTGATAGGCACTGGCAGAGCCAAGTCGCACTAATGCCAAATATGCTTTGGCTTCATATTGGTTAAAGCCAAGCGACTGTATTTTTTGTATTATATTTTGCATAAGATCACCTCAGTACGTTCGTCATTCTATTACTATCATAACAAATAGCCTGAAGACTTGCTTGAACTAACTTGAAAAGGGGGAATAAAATAGCTGTTTTTTATGGCTTGCATTTAAATGAAATAATAAGACTTCTAAATTCATTTTATCTTGTCGACCAAGCTTAAGTGGTATCCAAAAAAACAAATTCGCCATTAATTAAAGTGAACTTGAAATAATAAAAAATGTAGATAAATTTATTTCGGGTCACTAGCGTTGCATTAAAATAACTTTAATTTTAAAAATACTCAAAATGTTCAATAATCTTGTTTTGTGCATAAAAAAAGTCCTTTATAATGGATAAAGTCAGGTGGTAACCCGTCCAAATCCACTAATAAAGGAACGACATATGGACAATATTACACGAAAAACATCATTTGGACAATGGTTTTTACCCATAAATCTTCAACTTTTTGAAGAAAACGTGAAAACGATGCAATTAGATGCTTATACGAAAAAACTTACGACGGATTCATTCTTAAAATTACTGCTTTTTGCGCAGCTACAGGAAACAGAAAGTCTGCACGCGCTG